>NZ_JBOGEG010000003.1:0-209449 GCF_050701915.1 Glutamicibacter sp.
CGGTTGGACCGCCATCGACGGTCGTTTCACCCCACCGAACTAGGCGGTGCTGTCAAGGATTCATCCCACGGACCACCAGGAAAGCAACTTAAGATGCCACAGACACCAGAGGTGCCAGCCGCAACGAAAACGCGCGCATTTGAAGCCATTGTCAGTTGCATTGAAAACCAGGTACTTAGCGGCGAACTGAAAATCGGGGATCGCCTGCCCGGCGAGCGCGAACTGGTAACCCGGTTTGAGGTGAGCCGTTCATCGGTGCGTGAAGCGATGCGGGTGCTGGAAAGCAACGGGATAATTGCCTCGCGGCCGGGTGATCCGCGCGGAGCGGTTGTCCTCTCTCCCACGTCAGCGCCCTTGCGAAAAATGATAAGCCGTCTGGCCACGACCTCTTTGTCGAGCCTCGCGGATCTGCTCATTTACCGCATGACCATGGAATCCTCGGCCAATTCGCTGGCCGCAACGCGACGTTCCGATGCGGACTTGCTGAAGCTCGAGAAGGCGATGGCGCGGATGCGGGCGGCGCGTTCGCAGAGCCAAAGCGCTTTCAGCCAGGCAGACCTCGATTTCCATGACGTGATCGCGCAGGCGAGCGGCCATGCGCTGCTGCAGATTACCGGGGAAGCAGTCCGCCAGTCCATCGAACAGCTCATCACCTCCAGCATTGAGCAAAGCGCCGATGACGAGGCGTTGATGCAACGCACCCTCGACCATCATCACGAGGTCTTCCTGGCCATCCAGGATCAAGATGCGCACCTGGCCGAGCATCTTGCCCGCAGCAGCCTGTTTGAATACTACGGTCACCTGCTCAACGAGGAGGACCGGAGCGCGCTTGCCGCACTGGCATCCTTCGGGCAGGCCACGCAAACCCCCTGAGTTCCCGGTTCTTCGATAAGGGAACCACAAGCGGTGCACAGCACCTGCGGTGGTTGCTGTGCCCTGCTTGTGCCGGATGCTCAGTCCAAAGTCGACCACTGCGGTTTGGCGCTGTGCGGCTGAGCAGCCTCATACCAGTTGGCGGCACGCAGCACATCATCATCGGTTCCAACTGCCCCGGCCAGCTGCACGCCGATGGGCTTGCCCTCTGAGGTGAATCCGCAATTGACGGTAGCCGCTGGCTGACCAGACATGTTGTACGGGACGGTGAAGGCGATATGGCACATGGTGGCATCGGGGTCCACCACCGGCATCGGCTGTTCCGCAGGGAAAGCAGCCATCGGGGAGACCGGAGAGATGATGAGGTCATATCCGGCGGTAGCCGCGATGGTCGCCTTCTGCATCTGGTCGATCGCACCGAAATTCCTGATCGTGTCGGCGCCATCGAACTTGGCTCCGCCTTCGCACCAGCGCACGATGTAGTCCAGGACCTTCGCCTGCTCGCTTTCGTGCAGTTCACGGTAATCGGCCCAGGACCGGGTACGCCAGAAGCGGTCAAGCCGGTCAAGCATGCCTTGGTCGATGAAGGGCGGCAGCTCTTCCACGATGGCACCGGCCTGCGCAAAGGTTTCCGCGACCGCCTGCACCGCCGATTGGACTTCCGAGTCGACAGCGGCCCCAGCGTTCGCTTCAAGCTGCAGCCCGATTTTCATCCCGCGGGCGCTGCCAAGCTTTGACCTCCACTGCATGGCGGGATAGGCCCGTGCCGTGTAGTCGCGGATATCTGGTTGTCCGAGCACCGACATGAAAAGGGCAATGTCATCCACGGTGCGTCCCATGGGACCGGCCGCCCGGCCAATGTACGGGGCATCCAGGGGAATCAATCCTGCACTGGGTTTCAGCGTTGCCAAGCCTTGCCAGCCGCCGGGCAGGCGAATGGAACCGCCAATATCGGTACCGACATGCAACGGCCCGTATCCAGCAGCGGCTGCCGATCCCGCACCCGCGCTGGAGCCGCCGGTGGTCCATCCAGGGTTCCAGGCGCTACGCGATATTCCGTGAAGGCTGGAAACACCTGAAGAGAGCATGCCCCAGTCCGGCATGGTAGTCGATCCGACCAGGATGCCGCCGGCTTCAAGAATCCGGTCTGTGATCGGCGCGTTCTGCGTCGGCACCTTGGGGTTGGATAGGGCCGTTCCCGAAGGCATCGGGATGCCCTTGCGGGCTATGTTCTCCTTGACCGTTGCAGGCACGCCGTCTAGTGGACCGAGCTCTGTTCCGCTGGCCCAGCGTTTCTCGCTTTCGCGGGCCTGGCTCAGCACGTCGTCCGGATCGAACCGGTACATCGCGTTGAGTACCGGTTCACGTTCCTGAACCCGTTTAATGACCGACTCGGCTACTTCCACCGGCGAGATGTCCTTCGCCGCATAGGACGCGTGAATTTCCTGCGCGGAAAGCTGGTGAAGTGCGGTGGTATGTTCAGAAAGCTGGGACATGATGGCCTTTCAAGGAAAACGAGCAGTACTAGCGCAGGGCCAGTTCGTTGCGCAGGGACATGGATGAATTCACCAAAGTCCGCGTATACGCATGCTGCGGACTGTCATAGATCTGTTCGGTGGTTCCGCTTTCGACGATCCGCCCATCGTTCATCACCACGACGTTGTCGCAGATATGCCGCACCACGCCAAGATCGTGGGAGACGAAGACGAGGGTCAGCTGGTAGTCGTCGACCAAGTCCGAAAGCAGGTTCAGTACCTGGGCCCGGACGGATACATCCAGTGCGCTGACCGGTTCATCGGCCACCAGCACCCGCGGCTCGCAGATCAGCGCACGGGCAATGGAGATCCGCTGGCGCTGTCCACCAGAGAATTGATGCGGGAAGCGCTCGGCCGCGTCGGCCGGAAGCCCCACCGATCCGAGCATTTCTGCGACCATCTTCCGGTATTTGGCGCTATCCGCCTTTTGCCCCGGGACAAGCAGAGGCTCAGCGATGATGTCGCGGACACGCATCCGCGGATCCAGCGATCCCATGGGGTCCTGGAAAACGATCTGCAGCTGCTGGCGCAACTGGACGAGGTCCCGTTCCTTGGCCCCGGCAACCTCGCTGCCGGCCACACGGACACTACCCGAGGTGGGCTGGTCCAGACCTGCCAGGATGCGCAGCAGGGTGGATTTTCCGGAACCGGATTCACCGACCACCCCAAAACGCTGCCCGGCAGCAACTTCAAAGGAAACGCCTTTCAACGCGTGCACCTCGGATCGCTTCCCGAAGAGCGATGAGCGTCCGACAGGGTAGATTCGCGTCAGGTCCTTGACACTGATCAACGAGGCCTCTTCCGGAGCGGTGTCACCCGCGGCCTCGTCGCGTTCCTGGACATCGCTTGTTTCCGCCTTTGCTGCTTCCACTACTGGCTGCGTTTCGGCCAACGGCGGGATGTAGGAAGCGGCCGAAGCCACGGTGAACAACCGGCCGTCGGCATCGGTGGCATTCAGGTCCGAGGCGGCCAACAGGCCCCGGGTGTAAGGGTGCTGCGGATTGCTGAATACCTCGCCGGTTTCGCCTTCTTCAACCACTTGGCCGTTGTTCATCACCAGCACCCGGTCGCAGACGTTGGCGACCACCGAAAGGTCGTGCGTGATGAACAGCAATCCGGTGCCGCGTTCTTGGACCGATTCCAAGATCAGATCCAGAACCTGGCGTTGAACCGTTACATCCAAAGCCGTGGTCGGTTCATCGCAGAGCAGGAGACCCGGGTTATTCGCCAAGGCCATCGCCAGCATGGCGCGCTGCCGCTGGCCTCCGGAAAGCTGGTGCGGATAAGAACGGGCGGCCCGTGCCGGATCCGGCAGCTTAACCGATCCGAGCAGTTCCACCGCACGGGCCTGCGCCGCTGATTTTGAAGCGGCGGTCTTATGGCTGGTCATGATTTCCGCGACCTGCGGCCCGACCTTCATCAGCGGATTCAATGCGGTCAACGGTTCCTGGAAGACCATGCTCATATCCTTGCCACGGATTTTCTGCATTTCCCTGTCGGTTGCCTCGACCAGGTTCCGCGGGTGACCCGCTAGCTGGATAGATCCGCTGGCGCTGACACCCTCCGGGAGCAGCCCCATGAGGGCGGAGGTGGTCATTGACTTTCCGGAACCGGATTCGCCAATCAGCCCTACACGATCGCCCGGATCCATGCGCAGATTAAAGTTCGAGACAAGCGTGCGTTGCTTGGTGCTGATTGTCAGGCCCTGGACATCTATCAGGGCACCGGTAGTTGGCTTCTTGCCCATGGATTACCGTTCTCCATTCAGTTTCGGATCGAACCGATCACGCAGGCCGTCACCGAGCAAGGTGAAGCCCAACACTGCAACGGCAATGGCGGCGCCCGGCCAAACGGCGAGCATCGGGAAGGTCCCCAGGAATTGCTGGGATTCTTGCAGCATGCGGCCCCAAGATGGAACCGGTGGCGGAGTGCCCAAGCCAAGGAAGGACAACGCGGCTTCGGCAAGCACCGCGATTGCGAACGATACCGAGCACTGCACCACGACCATGCCGATGATATTGGGCAGCACATGGCGCCGTGCGATGCGCCAGCTGCTCTGGCTCGATGCCCTGGCAGCCATGATGTATTCGGTGCTCATCACCTGCAGGGTGCCGCTTCGCGCAACACGCGCAAAGCCGGGGATCGAGCCAATGCCGATGGCGAGCATGGCCGTGAACGTGCTGGCCCCAAATACGGCGCCGAACATGATCGCTACCAGCAGCGCCGGGAAAGCAAGGAGAATATCAGCGCCACGCATGGTGATCTCCTCGGTGATGCCGCCCCGCATGCCAGCCAGAATTCCTAGCGGGGTTCCAACGAGCAGTGCGATGCCTACCGCAACCAAACCCACCAGCAAGGTAATGCGCGCTCCGTAAAGGACTCCCGAAAAGACGTCGCGCCCGTACCTATCGGTGCCCATCAAGTGCGTGACGCTGGATCCCTGCAAGCGATCCTGGGGAACTGCTTGCACCGGATCGAAAGGAGTCCAGAAAAAGGAGACGAGTGCGGCGAGCACCACGAGAGCCACGAGGATGCTGCCTACCAGCAGCGTCACGGAGAGTTTGCGACGGGTGCTTGAAGCGATGACTAGTTCTGCAGGCATTACGCGCCCTTTCTGATGCGTGGATCCAGGATCGTGTAGAGCACGTCCACGACCAAGTTGATGATCAAGGTGATCGCCACGAGCACCATGACCACCGATTGCACGGTAAGAAGATCGCGGTTGCCTACCGCATCGAGCAGCATGGACCCAAGGCCTGGGATCACAAATACCCGTTCAATGACCACCGCGCCGATGATCAATGCGGCCAGCTGCACGCTGGTAACTGTCAAAACCGGGATAGAGGCGTTGCGCAGACCATGCTTGATCAGCGATTCAAGCTTCCCGAGGCCCTTGGACCGTGCGGTCCGCAAGTAGTCCTCGCTCATCACTTCCATCACCGCCGAACGGACATAGCGGGTCAGGATAGCTCCCTGCACGGATGCCAGGGCGAGCACTGGCAGGACGACGCGGGAAATGAAATCTCCGAAGTCCTCGCCGGGCGGTGTCCACCCGTTGGCCGGAAGCCAACCCAGGCCCACGGCAAAGGCAACCACCAGCAGAATGCCGGCGAGGAAGTTGGGAATGGCCACGCCTATCTGGCTGATGCCGCTGACAATGATGCCGCTCGGATTGCGGTGCTTGACCGCCGCGTAGGTGCCGAAGGGAATCGCAATCGCCAGGGCGAGAACCATTGCCAGCAGGACCAGGATCAGGCTGACTTGCACCCGGTCGACAATCAGCGGGCTGATATCTTGCCGCGTGACATAGGAGGTGCCGAAGTTGCCGGTGGGCAACCCCAGCGCCCAGTCAAAGTACTGGACGATCAGCGGCCGGTCGGTGCCGAACTCGGCACGCGTTTTGGCCAATAGCTCCGGGGTGGCGTTCACCCCCAGGGCAATCTGGGCGGGATCTCCGGGAATCGCTCGCATGAATAGGAACACTGCAACCGTTGCAATCACATACGTGGCAACGAATCTTGCCAAGTTGATCAGTAATCTAATTCCCACGTGATTTTCCCTTTGTCGGTGCGGCTATGGAAGCTATTTCCAGCCGATATTGGTCATATCCAATGCTTCGGTCACGGAGTTGGCCGGAATGCCGGTCACCTCTGCCTTGGCTACCACGATGTTCGGGAAGATGAACAAGGTATCTGCGGCTGCATCATCAACGATGGTGCGAACCACCTTTTTCATGCCATCAACGTATCCGGCTTCGTCGGCAGCATCGGCTTTAGCGGCAAGTTCCTCGATCCCTGAATTGTCGTAGCCCAGGTAGTAGTCCGGGTTGTTGAACATGGCCAATACGTCTCGGCTCTCCACTGCCAGGACGACCGACATCTGGTAATCGTGCTTCGTGAAGACCTCGTCGAGCCAGACCGCGGGGAATTCGGAGGACTCGATCTTCGCGTCGATTCCGACATCAGCCAGTTGCGAGACGACTATTTCAGAGACCGCGGTTGCGTAGGGACGAGTCGGAACCTTGAAGGTGATCTGCAGGTTCTCGGCTCCAGCTTCCTTGAGCAGCGCCTTGGCCTTCTCCGGGTCGTACGGGTAGATACCGTTCAGGTCCTCGTAGTAGGGGTCGGTGGTTGGAACCGGTCCGCCTACCACCGTGCCGTAGCCGTTCCATGCGGTATCGACTACAGCTTGGCGGTCGATGGCATACATGACGGCTTGGCGCACGCGCTTGTCATCGAACGGAGCTTTGTTGTTATTCATCGACAAGACAATCTCGCCATTGGAGGTGCCTTCAAGGACCTGGAACTTGTCATTCGACTCGAAACCGGACAGCAGTTCCGGGGACTGCATGTTGTAGACGACATCCACGTCGCCGGATTGAAGCGCATTGGTAGTGGCTACCGCATCAGCGAAGTACCGCAGCGAGACCTTTTCAACCTGCGGCTTCTCGCCCCAGTAGTCATCGCGTGTCGCGAATTCGATGGACTGCCCGCGGTTCCACGCGTCAATTTCGTACGGCCCGGTTCCGATGGCGGTCGAGGCTAGTTCGTCAACGCCGCTTGGGTCGAACATGGCTCCGACCAGGGTGCCCATGTCGAAGAGCCAGGCATTGCTCGGCTGCTTCAGGGTAATGGCGACTTCGGAGTCGCTGAGGACCTCGACAGAGTCCACGATTCCCATTTTCTTCTTCAAGCTCGAGACCCAGGCATCGGATTGGACTCGTTCGATACTGAATTTGACGTCATCGGCAGTGAACGCTTCGCCATTGGAGAAGGTCGCGCCTTCGCGCAGCTTGAAAGTATAGGTCTTGTTCCCGTTGCTCAGCTCCCAGGATTCGGCGAGCAACGGCTGGATCTTTCCATCTTGGTCGATCTCGACCAATCCTTCATAGACATTGGACATGAGCGCTTGCGGAATAGCCGCGCCTGCAGTCGTGGTGAAGTCCAGATTGACCGGTTCACCAGTCAGTGCGACGGTCACCGAGGTGTTTTCGGCCGAGCCTTCCGACGAAGTCCCCCCTGATCCTGCAGAGCACGCGGTCAGCGCCAGAGAGCCAACCAGCACTGTCGCCGCAAGCCGACTGTAGTTCTTTTTCTCGTTCATGGGATCTCCATCGGTCAACATGCCTATTGAGTGATGTGATCCATACAACACCATATATGCTGATATTTCTACTAAGTTTTCTGGTCTTACCAGTTGTCGAAATATTTGGCCGGGGCGGCGCCGCCCCGGAGAACCGCAATACCTTGTCCGCAAACCGTTTCCACTCGCAGCTAAAGGAAGGCCCCAGATGAGCAAGCTAACTTTCACGCCGGCCGTGCCAACATTGACCTACGAGCGAGTAGTGCAACAAATCGAGGAGGCGATTCTGTCCAAGGAAATTGAACCTGGGCAGCATCTTCCCAGCGAACGCGAGCTCATGGTGCAGTTCTCCGTCAGCCGGCCAACGGTGCGCGAGGCTTTGCGAGTATTACAAAGCCAAGGCCTCATTGCGTCGCGTCCCGGCAGCCGCAGCGGCCCGGTTGTATTGCCGGTATCCACGGACAATCTGGGCCGGTCCTTTGCCAATATGGCGCGCATAGCTTCCCTCTCGCTCTCGGAACTGGTGCAGTTCAGAATCGTTCTGGAAAGCTCTGCCTGCCAGCTAGCCGCCGTAATGCACAGTTCCGAGCAGCTATCGGCCATGCGCGATGCGGTAGAACGCATGGAATTCGAGGCAGCTGCGGGCTCCGGATCATTTAACCGGGCCGACCTCGATTTCCATGCGGCAGTATGGGAGGCCAGCCACAACAGCCTGTTGCGGATCTGTGGCGAGGCGGTATCCGGTGCCATCTTGAACGTCATGAATGACCAGATGAGCCATGCGGATAACGAGTCCCTCGAAATGAAAAAGGTGGTGGCCTTGGACCGGGCCATCTTCGATGCAATTGAGGCCAGAGAGCCTGTCACCGCCGGAAATGCAGCCAAGACGGCGATTTCCACGTATTTCAAGCCGCGTCTGGACGATGAAGGGGTGCGCGGCGTTGAAGCGCTGACAGAACCTCGATGATTCCCGGCGGCTTCTGGTCCCTGCGCCAAAGCGGAGCAAGAGCAACGCAGCGCGACCGGGTCAGAGCAGCTTGCGCATGATCAGCCGGGGCATCCTGCTGGCCTGGGCGTCGCTGACTCCGACGACCTCGAAGCCGACCTGCTCGAACATCCTCCTGGTTCCAACGAAGGCCATGGTCAAGTCCATGCGCCCTGCAGGATCCACCGGGTAGGCTTCGACCGCTGGCGCCCCGAGGTCCCGCGCATACTCCACTGCGCCTTTCACCATTTCCCGATTCACGCCCTGGCGGCGGTAGCCGCCGCGCACCACCATGCAAATGATGCTCCACGCCTCCAGCTCGTCCACGGGCCTGATGAGCTTGGACTTCTCCAGCAGGGGGATCTTCGAACGGGGAGAAATGCTGCACCAGCCCACCGGTTCCCCGGCACGATAGGCGATGACTCCCGGGGCAATCGGCTCGGCGCTCAGCGAGCGCATGGCGGCGAACCGGTCCCCTGCGCCGCGTTCCCTGATTTCGCTGGCACCGATCCGGTGCGACAAGCACCAGCAATGCTTCTGCCTCCTGCTCGGATTCACTACCGTCGCGAAATCATCCAAGCGTTCTTCGGTCAAGGGCCTGACCTCGATGGGCGCTGTTCCCGCTGCCTGCGGATCCTGATTCGTTTCCATCTGCCCATCCTGCGCTTCGAAAAGCTCAAATGGCACCCCCGGAGGCAAATTCTTCGGGTTTTCCATAATGAAGAACTCCGGTTCCCTCGGTGTTGGCGCTGACCTGCGCGCTCTAGTGTTGAGGTATGACTTCGACACCTAAGGTTCTACCGGGCACCGCACCTGCCCGTCCCCCGCTGAGATTGGGCATGACCCTGCTGCACATGGCATTGCTCGGATCTGCCGGACTGATCCTGTTTTCGCTGCTGCTTGCCTGGCTCTCGGTAGGCGTCGCGCTGACCCCGCTCCTCGGTCTGGGCCTGGTCGTGCTGGCCGGACTGGTCTATGCGCTCTTCGGCCTGGCCCGCTTCGAGCTGACTCGAATCAGCAGCCTCTACGACATGGACGTTGCTCCGCTGACCTGGCGGCCACGCCGCCGTGAAGGCTTTGGCGAATACGTTCGTTCGCTCGGACGCAATGTGTCCAACGGACGCATGTGGGCGCTGCTGGGAAGCTTGCTCTTCTCCTGCCTGGCCGGTTCGCTGATGCTCTCTGCCCTGCAGATGGCCGTCCGTTCGTCCATCGTGGCCTTCGCCCCCGTCTTGCGGGCAGATAATGCCGACCCGCTGGCGACTGTTCCCGGGCTGTGGGGCTTCCAGACCCCTGTAAGCCAGGCACCTTGGCTGGTGCTGGCGGCGCTGCTGGGAATAGCAGTGATCGTCGGCTTGGTTTTCCTGCACCGCATGGTCACCGTGGGAATCGTCGGCTCCATTGCCCGCGAGACCGCACTGGTCGAACGCGTGCGCACCACCGCAGTGCAGCGCGAGGGAGCGGTGCGCGCCGCAGAGGTGGAGCGCACCCGCATCGAACGCGACCTGCACGACGGGGTCCAGCCCCGGCTGGTCTCCGTGGCCATGACCTTGGGGCTTGCGCACCAGCAGATCGATTCCGATCCGCAGCAAGCCAAGGAACTAGTGGCCGAAGCCCACGCTTCAACCAAGTCCGCGATTACCGAACTGCGCCAGCTCACCCGCGGAATCTACGCCTCGGTGCTCGATGACCGCGGACTGGATGCGGCACTCTCGGCCATCGCAGGCCGCTCGCATATCCCGGTTGGCCTGGATGTCCAGCTCAATGGCCGCTACCCGCGAGTGGCCGAAGCGGCGGTGTACTTCGCCATCGCCGAGGCGCTGACAAATGCAGCCAAGCACTCGCGGGCCCAGCGTTGCCAGGTCACCGTGAGGGTACGGGAGCATGAAGGCCAGCAAAGCCTGTGGGCCCGCATCGAGGACAACGGCACCGGCGGGGCGCGCATCACCCCCGGCGGAGGGCTGGATGGAATCAATAATCGGGTGCTCGCCGCCGGCGGCACCTTTAACCTGGACAGCCCCCAGGGCGGGCCAACTGCAGTGGAGGTGAACGTGCCATGCGCGTACTGATTTGCGAGGATTCGGTCCTGCTCCGTGAAGGGCTGGTCAGGTTGCTGGCCCACAGTGGCCACCATGTTGTCGCGGATTTGCCCGAAACCAGTGGGCTGATGGATTTCCTGGACAACTCGTCCGCCGATGATTTCCCGCAGATCTGCATCCTGGATGTCCGCCTCCCGCCGACCTACACGGATGAAGGCATCCGAGCGGCGCTGGAACTGCGCAAGAAGTATCCGGACCTGCCGGTGCTGGTTCTCTCCCAGTACGTAGAGGAGCGCTACGCCTCGGAACTGATTTCCACCCAGTCCGGAGCGATCGGCTACCTGCTCAAGGACCGCGTTGCCGATGTCAGCGAGTTCATTGCTTCGCTTGAGCAGATTGCAGGTGGTGGAACCGTCTTGGACCAGGAAGTGGTGGCACAGCTGTTGACTCGACGCAATCACGATGACCGCATGCAGAAGCTGACCGACCGGGAACGCACCGTCCTGGCCGCACTGGCCGAAGGAAAATCCAACCAGGCCATCGCCGCGCTGCTCTTCCTCTCGGAAGCCAGCGTGGAAAAATACATCACTTCCATCTTCCAGAAGCTCGGCTTGGAAGCCGACGGAACGGGCAACCGGCGCGTGCTGGCAGCCCTGGCTCATATTGAAACCCTGGGCACCAACCGCACAGACAGGACAGGATCATGACTTCCACGCAAACCATGCCGCTACCGCCAAACCCACCAGCGCCACCCAACAACGGCAAGCCGCTGAATATCATCCTCGCGGTGCTTGGCGGGCTGGTCATCCTCACCATGGTCATTGCCACGGCACGCAGCGCCTTTGCTTCGGTTTCCCGGGAGCATTCGGTCCACGAAGCAGAAATCTCCGGGGTGACCGCCTTGGAAGTTTCGGCTAGTTCGGGACGTTTCGATTTGGTCTTCGCGGACACCGACAAGGCAACGCTTGAAGTCCGAAGTGCCAAGTCAGCGAGCTGGAAGCTGCATCGGGAGCGCAATCGGCTCATCGTCGAAGCCCCGAACGCCTGGGATAACTTCTGCTTCTTCGGCTGCGGATTCGACGATAACGAGGCAACGCTGGTGCTTCCGCAATCCATGAACAACGGAACGCTGGATGCGGACTTCGAGCTGTCCGCCGGATCCTTCAATGCAGTCGGTGCATACAAGAACGTAGTGGTTGAAGTGGGTGCCGGGGACCTCAACCTCACCGGCAGTGCGCAAACTGCCGATATCGATCTGGGTGCCGGGGAAGCCACGGTGCGCCTGGACGATGTCCAAAGCGCCCAGTTCGATATCTCGGCCGGCGAGCTCATCGGCGAACTTTCGGGCGAGGCTCCCAAGAACATCGAGGGCAGCGTCAGCGCCGGCTCGCTGGAGCTGCAATTGCCCGAGGCCACCTACGACCTGCGGCAGAATACGGCCGCCGGATCAGTCGAGAACCTGCTCGCCACCGATCCGAACTCCCCCAACAAGATCACCATTGATGTAGCTGCGGGCAGTGCCACCTTGTACCCGGCAGGAACCGACCAGGAATCGATTGACCGCTAGACCCGGTATCCACGCAAAAAGGCAAAGCGTCCCTTCCCAGATCAGTAGTGATCCGGGAAGGGACGCTTTGCCGCTTTTGGCTAGGGCCTAAGCCTGGTTCTTCTTCAAGGCCGCCAGGCGTGCCTCGATCTCGGAAACCTGCGGTGCGTCGGCTTCGATCTGCGCGGCGCCGTCGGCTTCCTCGAGGATGTCCTGCGGGGCGTTGCTGGCCTTCAAGGCCGCCAAACGCGCATCGACTTCGGTCTCGGCGCCTAGGTCTTCCAGCTGCGCGAACTGCGCATCAAGGGAAGACGCCGCCAGTTCCTGGGCACCGCGGACCTTGGCTTCGTCCTGGCGGATCTGCTGCTCGAAGCGGCTGATCTCGCTGGTCGGGTCGTTGACGTCCAGGGCCTTGAGGGTGTCCATCATCTGGTTCTGGGTCTTGGCATTGCGCGCGCGGGCCACCAGCTCATCGCGCTTGGCCACCAGTTCCTGGCGCTTGGTCTGCATGGTGTTCAGACCGGTCTTCAGCTTGGCCACGACATCACGCTGGGTGGTGATCGTGGATTCCAGGTTCTTGGCGCGCTTCTCGGCGTCCATCTGACGCTGGATGGCCACCGTGGCCAGCTGGTTGAACTTCTGCTGGTTGGTGGCGTCACCGGCGGCAGAATATTCATCAGCCTTGTTCGACGCGGCCAGCGCCTTGTTGCCCCAGTCCTTGGCTTCCTGCTGGAACTTGGAGTGGTCGTCCTCGGCCATGCGCAGGTTGCCGATGGTCTGGGCAACTGCCTGCTCGGCCTGGGCAATGTTGTTGGTGTATTCGCGAACCGTCTGGTCCAGCATCTTCTTCGGATCCTCCAGAGCATCCAAAGCGGCATTGGCGTTAGCCTTGCCGATACCGAACATTCGAGCCCAAATTGAGCGCTTCTTGGCCATAGTGCGTCCCTTCGTCTTCCGTTGCTTAAAGCTTAGGGGAATTAGTTGCGCCGCTCTAACCGAAGACCACGCTGCGCCGGCAGTCTAGTCATTGAAATGGCGCAGGTAACGGCCCGGGGCATCCAGGAAAAGCCGCCAGTTCCGCACCATGTCCAAATCGTCATAGTCGGATTCGCGGATTCCCCACTGACCGATTTCGTAGATTCTCGCCTCCGGCAAGGAAGCAAGAATTGGCGAGTGGGTGGAGAGAATCACCTGGGAACCGGAACGCAGCAGATCTGCAATATGCGAGAGCAGCATGAGGCAGCCATTGAAGGACAGCGCGGACTCGGCTTCGTCGAAGACCCACAACCCGTTCACATAAGAGCGCTCGGTGAAGAACTCGACGAATGATTCGCCGTGGCTCTGGAAATTGTGTTTTCCGCGCGAGCCGATGGATCCCAGGTAGGCGAAGTGCCCGTGCATGGTTTCTGCGCGCAGGAACACTCCGGCTTTGGATGCACCGGCCCCTCGTTCCAATTGCAGGTGCGAGGACAACCCGGATTCGGTGATCTGGGTCTGGTGCATGCTGTTGCGGGTGCCGCCCTCGGCATTCAGCCCAAAGGCCGCTGCGATAGCCTCGACGAGCGTTGATTTTCCCGCGCCGTTCTCACCTACCAGCACAGTCAGCTGGGCCAGTTCCAGGCCCTCGTCAAGCAGTTGCTGCACTGCCGGGATCCGTGCGGCCCAGTCGGAACGATCCATGGGTGCCTTGGGATGTTCGGCAATGCGGCGAACCGGCAGGGTATCGAAAAGTGCGCTCATGCACCCGAGGCTACCAGTAGCTCACGACAGCCTGGCGGCCGTTATACAGGCTTGGCCCCTCGGCCGCACCCATAGTTCAGCAGGGTGCGGCCAAAGAGCCAATGGGGTTTTCTAGCCGTTGACCGGAAGCATGTTCCCGGCGAAGAACCCAGCGATCTCCTCAAGCGCATCCAGCGGGAAGACACCGGCGACGTACTGGTCCGGGCGGACCACCACGATGGCGCCGTCCTTGCTGATTTCTCGGTCGCGGAAGATGTCGCGGCCATGGCCGGCTGCGAACACCTGGTTGATGTCGTGCAGGCCGTACGGGACCTTCAGCGGCTGGAAGGCCTTGGGCACATCATGCAGCTCGACCTCGGTGTAGTCCTGCTGGTAGATGGCCTTGGTATCGAAGACGGCATCCTCGTCCCCGCCGGCCGGGGTGTACAGGTTGCGCGGCGATGCCGGATCGGCGCTCCACCAGGCGGCGAAGTCGGCCATCGCAGTGCCTTCCAGGGCCGGTGCGGCCGTGTCGGCGAAGGCGTAGACGCGCCAGCGCCCGTCAGCCTCGTGGAAGTGGCCCAGGTGGCGCCAGCGGTTATCCGAACGGCGGATGACCTCGGCGGACTTGAAGCGCTTGCCCACCGGGAAGCCCGGGGCCAGATCCTGGTGCTCCAGGCCGGCGGTGATCGGCGATTCGGTGTACTGCGTCATGAATCCGGCAGGGAATTCCTGGGTCTTGGTGTAGTACTTCTCCAGCTCGTCAGGGTCTTCCCAATCGTCCACGGACTTGGCCATCAGGGTGGACCATTCCTTGTCGAAGTCGATCAGGTTCTGCGCGATGACCTTGCGTTCCTCGGCGTAGGTATCCAGCAGTGCATCCGGCGCGCGGCCCTCGAGCACGGCGGCCAGCTTCCAGCCCAGGTTGAAGCCGTCCTGGATGGATACGTTCATGCCCTGCCCGGCCTTGGCCGAGTGGGTGTGGCAGGCATCGCCCATGATGAAGGCGCGCGCGCAGCGGGTGCCGCGTTCTTCATCGGAGACGTCGTCGAAGCCGTCGGTGATGCGGTGGGCCACCTCGTAGACCGAGAACCAGGCGACGTTCTTCACGTCCATGGTGTACGGGTGGATGATGCGGTTGGCCGTGGCCACGATGTCCTCGACCGGGGTGTTGCGGATGGCGCCGGCATCCTCGGCGGTCAGCTCGCCCAAGTCCACGTAGAAGCGGACCAGGTAGCCGCCTTCGCGCGGAATGAGCAGGATATTGCCCGCGTCATGGGACTGGATGGAGCATTTGACCTGGATGTCCGGGAAGTCGGTGTTGACCATGACGTCCATGACGCCCCAGGCATGCAGGGCCGCATCGCCGTGCAGCTTGTGGCCCAGCGAGCGGCGCACCTGGCTGCGGGCGCCGTCGCCGCCGACCAGGTACTTGGCCTTCACGGTGCGCTCCTGCCCGGCGCGTTCTCCGGCCACGTACTTGATGCGCGCGGAGACCGGGTATTCGGCCGACGGATCGATCTCGCAGCCGAGGTATTCCACGCCGTAGTCCGGGGTGATCTTGCCCGGGGCGCGTTCGGCATCACGCAGGAAGTAGTCCAGGATGCGCGACTGGTTCACGTAGATGTGCGGGAATTCGCTCATTCCGGTGGAGTCGTCGGCGGCACGCGAATGGCGCTTGATGTTCGCCGGGTTCTCGGGGTCCGGGGTCCAGAAGCACATCTCCACATTGCGGTAGGCCTCTTCGATGACCTCGTTGGCGAAGCCGAAGGCCTGGAAGGTTTCCACCGAGCGGGCCTGGATGCCGTCGGCCTGGCCGACTTCGAGCCGGCCCGGGCGCATTTCGATGGCGCGGGCGTTGATGCTCGGGAAGCGCGAAAGCTGCGCGGTCACCACGGCGGCCGCCGGTCCGGTTCCGACGATCAGCACATCCATTTCATGAGGGATTTCCTCGGCGCGGTCGATGCCGTAGCCGGCGGCTTCCTTGACACGTGGATCTGAGGAAACGTATCCCCTGTGGTGAATCTGCATTATCTGGCTCCCCTATCGCTGTGCCGCCGAACTTCATTGTCTCTATAATTGCGACACTGTTCTAACTATAGAAACAATCGTAGCTTTCACGTAGGCTGTAGGCAAGACGTAGATCACACCGGGAACAGCGCGGCAGCCATATGCCCAGGCCAGATGGAATGATTGGAACATGAGCAAAACCACCGAAGGCGGTTCGCAGACCCTGGGCCGCGGGCTAGAAGCACTGACCTTGATCGGGGAATCCGCGACGCCGCTGAGCGTCTCGGAACTCGCCGGGTTGCTGGGCGTGCACCGCTCCATGGCCTACCGGCTGGTCAAGACCTTCGAGCAGTACGGTTTCGTGGAACGCAATCCGGCAGGCGAGCTCGAATTGGGAGCGCGCCTGGGCGCGCTGGCGCGCAACGTCGCCAAGTCCTTGCAGGCCGCGGCCGCACCGCATCTGGCCACCGTCTCCGATGAGCTGCAGATGACGGCGCTGCTCGTTGTCTTCGACGGCGAGGCAGCCGTTACCCTGAGCACCGCGGAACCCCGGCTCGCCGATGCCACCGTGGCCCAGCGCCCGGGCACCCGCCATCCGATCGACAACGGCGCACCGGGACGAGTCATCCGTTCCATGCTCAATCCCGCCGAGCACCCGGCCAAGGACTTTGAATTCAGCCATGACGAAGTGATCCCTGGTTTGACCTCGATTGCCGTTCCGCTGGTGCTCCCGCAGGGCAAGCCCGCGGCCATAGCCGTCATCTACCCGCCGCTGGAACGCGATCGCAACCACATTGCCGCCGTGCTCACGGCCGCCTCGGCCCGCATCTCCGCGAGCCTCGGCATCCGTTCTTGAGCGGTACCTGCCCGAAAGCCGCGCTTGCTAGGCGGTGCAGGCCTCATTGGAGCACCCCGCATCACGCGGAAGGTAGGTCTCGGTTCCTTCGACCTTCTCCCACACCACGTGGCGGTGCTGCCCGCAGCGCTCGCACGAAGGAGCCAGGTACGTGGCCCGCTCTTCCATGGTGTATGCCCGAAAATCACCCATCACAACCTCCCGATGACCAGCCGCGAAGCGAAGTTCGCGGGCCTGCTGGACCTGCTTGGTGCCTTCACTCTACGCGCGGTTTACACAACCGGCTAGGGTCTGCAGGAGGCAGTTACCCACAGCCCCTCGAGCGGGTCTGTCCACCTCGTGGCAAACTAATGCAGTGAACCGGATACGACCTCTTCACCACCGCAGGACCGCTATCAAGGAAGAAGCCATGAGCACCTCTGAGCAAAAGCTGCAACGCTTGAAAGAACGCATTGCCTTATTGCTGAACAAGGCGGAGAACACCACTTTCCCGCACGAAGCGCAGGCGTTCCAGGAACATGCCGAACGGCTCATGGTGCGCTATGGCATCGGCCGCGCGGAGCTGGATGCCGAATCAGCCCACCGGGGCAAGAAGAAGGAAGCCATTATCGAGGAGCACTTCGATATGCGCGGCGTCTACCGCCTGGGGCAGCGCGATGGCCTGTCCGCGGTGGGCCGGGCCTTCCGCACGGTATCCATGCTGCAAAGCAACTACTCGACCTCGTGCAGGCTGTACATCATCGGCCATGAATCGGATGTCGCCACCGTCAAGAACCTTTTCGCTTCCTTGGTTGTCCAGGCGACTGCCGCCATGGCCCACTGGTGGGCACAGGAGGGCAAGCTCTACACGAACTGGTACACCGATTCAGAGAAATCCATTGAACGCCGCGAATTCCAGCGCAGCTTCTACCTGCAAGTCGCTTCGCGCATCGCCATCCTCTACCAGGAAGAAAGCGTGCACAGCGGCAGCGGGACCGAACTGGTCCTGGCCAGCCGCAAGGAACAGGTCGACGAATTCGTAGGCAGCAAATACCCGTTCCTGCGCCGCAGCAGAAACCGTGCCGCAGCAGGAAGCGCCAATGCATCATTGGCCGGACGGGTTGCAGGAAGCCAGGCAGATCTCGGTTTCGGCAAGCACGTCGATTCGGCCGCGTCCGGAGAAGTCGCCAGCTAGCGCACTTCCTGAAGCTGCGTGTCCTCGATGTAGCGCGGACGCCCGGCCATGATGCCGACCAGGGTCTGGAAAACGATCAAGCCGGCAATCAGCCACATCGGCGCAACCCATGAACCCGATGTTTCGTGCAGCACCCCGACCAGGAACGGACCGGGGAACGCCAGCAGGTAGCCGGCAGACTGGCCGAAGGTGGAAAGCTTCGAGACACCCGCGGCGGTGCGGGCCTTCAAGCCGATCATGGTCAAGGCCAGCGGGAAGTTCGACCCGCAGATGCCCAGCAGCACCGCCCACAGCACCGCTCCCTGGACCGGAGCGAGCAGCATGCCGATGACCGCGATGATGCCCACGGCACCGTTGAAGATCACCAATGGGGCCTGGTTCGAGAATTTGGCAGCCAGCGCCGGCATCACGAAGGACAAGGGCACGCCCACACCCAGCAGGATCGCCAGCAGGGATCCTGCGAATGCCGGCGAGACCCCCAAGTCGATGAAGATCTTGGGCAGCCATCCCATGAAGATATAGGCCACGGCGGACTGCCCGCCGAAGAACAACGCCACCCACCATGCGGTGGCATTCTTGCTCATCGGCCCGATGCCGGCCGCATCATTTGAATTGCTGGCAAGATGCTGCTGCTGGGCGGCAATCTGGTTGCGCATGCCGAAGTACACCAGCAGCCAGAGCACCAGGGCCAGCAGGGCCAATATTGCCCAGAAGCCCAGGCCCACGCGCCAGTTTCCGCCAAGCATTTGGTTCACCGGCACGGCGATGCCCGCAACGCCGGAAGCACCCAAGGCAACCGCCGTAGTGTAGGCCCCGGTGACAATCCCGATCTTTCCCGGGAACCAGCGCTTGACCAGTACCGGCATCAGGATGTTGCCCACCGCGATGCCGGCAAGGGCCAACGCGGTGCACAGCAAGAAGAATCCGGTCCCCGGCGCGACCGCTCGCAGGGCAATGCCCAGCAGGACGGCGCCCATGGCGGCGGCCACCACTAGTTCCGGTCCGCGTTTCCCGGCCAGCCGCGGCGCCAAGGGACCCAGCAGCGCGAAGCACAGTGGCGGGATGCCGGTGATCATTCCGGCCACGAAACCATTCATCTGCAGGTCATCAATCACCAGGTCGAGCAGGGACCCCAAGGAGGTGACGGCAGGACGCAGGTTAAGCGAGGCCAGGATGATGGCAAGGATCAGCAGTGCACCAAAGCCCTTGGACAGGGTGGCGTGGTTTTTCGGGAAGTCAGGCATGGTATCCACAGACTATCTGCTTCAAAACCCGGATCCCATATCCGCTCCCTAGACTACGGCAACGGGCCGCCCCAAAAATGGGACGGCCCGTGCCAAATGAAGTGTCCAGAGCTGGCTAGCCCAGTTTGGCGCGCACCATCTGGGAGACGGCCTTGCCATCGAAGCGGCCAGCGATTTCGGCGCCGACCAGCTTCATTGCCTGGCCCATATCCTTCATGGTCAGGTCATGATCGGCAGCAAGTTCGGCCATGATCCGGTCAACGATGCCCTGGGCTTGCGCTTCGTCAAGCATCTTGGGCAGGTAGGTGGAGATGAAGGCGGCTTCGGCCAATTCGCGTTCAGCCAATTCGGTGCGGCCGTCCTTGGCGGCCAGGCCGGCAGTTTCCTCGCGGTTGCCGACTTCCTTGCGAAGCAGGTTCTCGACATCTTGGTCGTTGAGCTCGCTGGGGTTCTTTCCCGACTTCTCCTTGGTGCCGATGGCACTGAGGATATTGCGCAGGGTCGTCTTCTCCAGCTCGTTGCCGGCCTTCAGGTGGGCGATGCTGTCATCGCGCAGGCGATCTTTCAAACTCATGGGAACTCGCTTTCAATACGTGTGCTTGAAATTTTACTCGCATTATCCCGTCACGGTTTTCCGAAGTACCAGCAGTAAAGCATGAGGGTGCATTTGATACAGTAGCCAGATGAATTCACTGCGCGCTGGAGCTATCGTCTTCGCGCTGGCCCTCGTCGCAGCCATCATGATTATCTGGAAGCCCTGGAATTCCTGCGACGCGCCCGATGAAGTTTGCGATTTCGTTGCAGCCATTGAGGACCGAGACGGGATCCTAGGCTCCAAGGTGTCCGCTGAGGTCATGGATCACGATGCCTTTGCCAAACCGGATCTGTCAGTTGACCTGCAATTCGTGCTCTCGGATCAGCTCGCTCCTGTGCAAGCTGAAGAAATCGTGTTGGAGATGGCACAACGGATCCAGGCCGGAGCCCATGCCCTGAGCTTGCGGGAAATCGACATGGCCTTTGTCGCCGGTCCACCCCAAAATATCCCAGGTTCAAAGGCGAAAACCTACCCTCTGGAGGTCTCCGAGAATTTTTCGGACATTGGTGGTGAAGAGCGGGCCAAGCCAGGTCTTCTCAGTGAGAAGGCTTCATTCGCATTCCGCCTACGCCAGCTTGGCGCGGCAAGTGTGGCTAACTACTCGGCCACGGCGGCTAACCTGGAGCAGCTGCTGACGCTGGGAAAATTCGCTGCCCAGGCCAATCGTCCCACCGACCTGGCACTCGCAGATCGATCTGTGCGCTATTCGCCCGAGAATCGCATAGTTATTTCCGAGATCGAGCTTGTAATCAATGCGGCCAATCGAGGCGGCTTTCAAAGCGCCAGCATTGATAATTCCGGCCTGATTTTGACCGTTGGCAACGATGCGCCAGCAGGCCTGGAGAAGAAAACCCTTGCCTGGCTGGACCACTATGAACCATTTGCCGAGCCCATGGCCTACAAGTTGATTCCACGTGATTACGCGGACATCGCTGAAGGCTGGGTTGGAAGCAAGAAACCGGAATGGCTGATTCCCAAGCCTGTGGTTCTTCCCGATGAGGTCAAGAGCTGGCCAGCGAATCAGTCAGCCCCGTTGTGCGCAGATGAGGACTTGGAAATAGTCCTCGGCACACCCGATGCGGCTGCAGGTTCCCGGTATATGCCGGTTTATGCCAAGAACATTTCGGCTCGCTCGTGCGCGCTGCAGTCCTACCCGCAGATCGATTTCCTCAACGAGGCCGGCGAAGCCCAACCGGATATCGCGCTGCAGCCCGAACCGGATATCCTCCTTGAACGCGTTGCCATCCCTTCCGGCGAAGCGGTGATTTCGACGCTGGATTGGAATGCCATGTCGACCTCCCTGGACCCGGATCAAACCGTTGCCCTGAGCATCGCCGCAGCCAAGGGAATGAAACCGGTCCAGCTCGCACCTGAATACGATGGCCAGCCGACGCCCCTTGACATCCTGGACGGGGCGCAGATTATCCAAAGCCCCTGGGTCCAGGCCCGCGCCGGGTGGGGACCTCCTGACGACGCCTTCAAGCCGCAACCGCCCACCAGTCCTCGACCCTAAGCCTGGGGAAGACTACTGGGTGCGCGGCGGGAACAGCTTGAACTTGCGGTAGTGGTTGACCGCATTCAACAGCAAGTAGAGCTTGCGGCGAGGATTCTTCTCGGCTGCGAACTTCAACGGGTTCGAGACCTTGCCGGCCTTGAGCAGTGCTTCCGCCTTGCGGCCCGTTTCGCTATCCAGGAAGCGGCGCAGCAGGTGGTGCGGCAGCACGGTGAACAGCCGCTGGCGCGAGAGCTGCAAGACGCCTGCCTCGGTGTCCACCACCGCGTCGGTTTCCGGGTTCGAGTGATCGAACTGCGCGCCGAGGAACTCGGTGACATAGAAACGGGCCGGGTTCACCCCGGCTGCGGTCAGGTAGAAGTGGTTGCGGCCCAGTCGCGGGTTGATCTCGAAGAATTTGACCTGGCCATCGCGGTGATCATATTTTGCATCGATCATGGCAATTCCGCGCCAGCCCAGTTCTTCGAGCATGCGCGCGCCATCGGCTGCCATCGCATCGTTGCGCCCGGTGACAATGGCGGCCGAATTGCCCAGCACCAGCGGGGCATGTTCCTCGATCACCACTTCGCCGTAGCCGGCGAAGATGACCTTTTCTTCCTGGGTGGCGAAGTAGGTGCACAGGCGCATCGCGTCATCTCCACCCGGGATATACTCCTGGAAGATGTAGCCCGCGGCGTAGCCGCTGCCATCTATTTTGGAAACCAGCGCTTCGAGGTCGGCACGGCTGTCGATGGTGTGGATCTTCTGCTTGCCCTCGAACTTGGCGGCGATCCAATCCGCGGAGCTCGATGGCTTGCCGATCACCGGGTAGTCGAAGGAACCAACCAGCGAATCCAGCTGGGCTCCCGGATAATACACGGCGGTGCCCGGGTGGGCGATGCCCAGTTTCTCGGCGAGCGCGTAAAAGTTTTCCTTCAGTGCCGCGCCCTCGATGGTTTCCAGCTGGGGGTACGGGATGACGTACTGCTCCTGAAGCTGCGCACGGTTCTTGGCGATCAGCATGATGTGGAAGTCGAGGGAGCCGAAGAGCATCAGCGGCCGATCCGCCGCGGCCTTCAGCTCATCGGCCAGCTCGGCCAGGGCCGTGACCACGCGGGCCTCGTCAGCCATGGAACCGATGGGGCGCAGCTCGATGGCTACCGAGTGCTCGATAACGCCGTTGCCCGCAGCCGGCAGGACCACCGACCGCACGCCGTAGGCCTCGTAGAATTCGCGCGCCAGGGTGTAGGTGCCGATGTCCCCGCCGAGGATGACCGGGACAAATGGCTGGGTTGGATCGATTGCCAAAGTGGTGTTTTCCCTACTTCTTGCGCCAGTTCATGTACTTTTCGAAGGCCCACGCCAGTGGCTTGTTCAGCGCCAGGTCCCATTCGCCGTTGGTCTGCACGATGTCGCAGCCGGTGTTGGTCTTGAACTTGGTCAGCCCCGAGAGGTGGTGCTCCTTGTCCAGGGTCGCGCTCACGCCGCCCTGGTCCAGGTAGCGGCAGCCGGCCTCGATGGAATCGATGACCATATGCTGCATGATCGCCTTCGGCGCGAACAGCTTGCGCTGTTCCGAGGAGGAAGCGCCGTACAGGTACCAGGCCAGGTTCGAGGAACGGATGACAATGGATGCGGCCAAGTCCACGCCTTCATTGCTGGCGATGTACAGGGTGCAGGAGCCGGGCACCGCTTCATTGAGCACGGTGTGCATCTTTTCGAAGTAGCCCAGCGGGCGGCCGGTGAAGTCCTGGCGGTCCGCGGTGTGGTTGTACAGGGCATGGAAGCGGGCCATGTCCTTGGTCTGGCCGATTTCGATTTCCAAGGTGCTCTTCAGCGCCTTGCGCGTCTCGTTGCGGGTGGTCGCCGAGTAGCTGGCCATGACCTGGTCTACGTCCAGCTGGTTGCCGGCATCATCTTGCAACGCCACGCGGGCCACGAATTCCGGCTGGCCCGCAGCGAAGTCCAGGCCCACATCTTCCTTGGAGAATCCCATTTCCAACAAGGCGTCATTCAGCGCTAGCGCGGTGCCCGAGGAGCTCTTGGCTTCAAGGTCAGCGAGCTGGGTGAAGCCTTCCTTGCCCAGGTTCTTGCGCACCGCAGCGGCACCCCAGGTGCGCACGGTCAGTCCCGGGCCCATCTTCAGCTGGAATGCGCCACGATTCTTCAGGTAGGCGGCCAGCGGCCGGATGACCCGTTCAGGTGCGTAGGTACCGAAGTCGATGATCGGGCCGTCGGGTATGTAGGCGAGGGTCTTCTTGATGACCGGGGCTGCGCGATGCAGTACCAGTGCGGCGCCTACCAGGTCATCTTCCTCGAACCAGCCGAGGGATTCGCCGCGCCAGCCGCCCTTGACCTGAGCCCATTCGGGACGCTGCAGGAAGCTGACGTCTTGGGCGGTCTCAAGGAATGCTGAGTGCTCGGTGCCGGAAATCGGACGCACATGAAGTTCGTTGTGGCTCACGGGTGAAATCCTACCGTGCTTCCCTCCCGGACTGGGGGATGCTGGATACCCCTAGGGGGTACTTGACTTAATACCCCCTAGGGGTATGATCGAGATATGGATACCAACCACACGCCACATGAAGCAGCCGAGCACCACGGCTATCACGCGGACAAAAGCGCCTTGGAACGACGTTTGAAGCGCATTGAGGGCCAGGTGCGTGGAGTGGCCAAGATGGTAGATGACGACAAGTACTGCATCGACATCCTGACCCAGATCTCCGCTATTAACGCGGCATTGCACAAGGTCAGCGTGCAGCTCATCGATGACCACATCGGCCACTGCGTGGTTGATGCGGCCAAGTCCTCCATCGAAAAGGGCGATCCATCCATCGTGCAAGACAAAATCGCCGAGGCCACGGCCGCCATATCCCGTTTGGTGCGCTAAGAGCGTCCCGAAACACCCATTTCCAATTCACACAGAATTCATTGAAAGAGAGCAAGATCATGAGCCACAACTGCAATTGCGGATGCTCCTCGGAAAAGAACGCCAACCAGGGCCTGCAGATCATTCCCCGTGAGCAGAGCACCCCGCTGACCAGCCAATTGGAAATCAAGATTTCCGGCATGACCTGCGGCCACTGCGTATCCTCTGTCACCGAGGAGCTCAAGGAGCTTCCAGGGGTACAAGAGGTTGAAGTGATCCTCGATGCCAAGGGCGTGTCCACCGCCAACGTCACCACCACCGCAACCGTAAGCGAAGAAAGCATTCGCAATGCCATCGACGAGGCTGGTTACACCGTCGAAGCAATTAACGCCTAGCCGCAAAAAGCCAGGCACCACGCCACAACGGCAAGAAAGTGCAAGGTCGTAAATCATGACTTCCCATGCCCCGCATGAAACATTCCCCGAGTTGCGCACCGTCGATCTGGACATCCAGGGAATGACCTGCGCCTCGTGCGTGAATCGGGTGGAACGCAAACTCGGCAAGTTGCCCGGAGTCAGCGCGACGGTGAACCTGCCCCTGGAAACCGCCAAGGTCCAGGTCCCAGCCGATGTCACCGATGAGGCACTGATCGATACGGTGCAAGCCGCCGGCTATACCGCCTCCCTCAAGCACCCGCCCAAGCCTGCCGGTTCGGACCACCAGGGACATGGGGAGCATGAGCATGGCGGGCACGAGCACCTGGTGCCCAACCACCTGCTGCGCCGCCTGCTGGTCTCCGCGATCTTCACCATCCCGCTGTTCATCATTTCCATGATTCCCGCAGCGCAGTTCCCGCACTGGGGTTGGGTCGCCTTCGCGCTGGCTACGCCCGTGGTCTTCTACGGCGCCTGGCCCTTCCACAAGGCAGCGGCAGTGAACGCACGGCACCTGGCCTCGACCATGGACACTTTGGTTTCCCTCGGTGTGCTCGCAGCCTACTTCTTCTCAGCCGTGCAGCTGATCCTCGATCCGCAGCTGACCGCCCATATCGGCATGTCCATGTCCGAGCATGCGCTCTACTTTGAAACGGCCGGCGTCGTGGCCACCTTGCTGCTGCTGGGCCGCTTCCTGGAGCACCGCGCCAAGTCCTCGGCATCCGATGCGCTCAAGTCCCTGCTGAACTTGGGGGCCAAGGATGCAGTGGTGCTTCGTGACGGCACGGAAGTGAAAATCCCTGCCGGGCAGGTGCAGGTCGGGGACCATTTCGTGGTGCGCCCCGGCGAGAAGATCGCCACCGACGGCGTGGTCCTTGACGGCGCCAGCGCGGTAGACACTTCGCTGCTGACCGGCGAATCGGTACCGCAGAAGGTGGCGGCCGGCGATGAAGTCACCGGCGCGACCTTGAATGCCTCGGGCCGGCTGGTGATCGAGGCTACCCGTGTTGGCGCGGATACCACCCTGGCCCAGATGGGCAAGCTGGTGTCCGAAGCCCAATCAGGCAAGGCGCCTATTGCCCGCCTGGCCGACCGGATTTCCTCCGTCTTCGTGCCTATCGTACTGGCCATTGCGCTGCTCACCTTCGTGATCTGGTTCTTTGCCAGCGGCGATACCTACCAGGCGTTCACCGCTGCGGTAGCCGTGCTGGTCATCGCCTGCCCCTGCGCATTGGGCCTGGCGACCCCGATCGGGTTGCTGGTCGGTACCGGACGCGGCGCGCAGCTGGGTATTTTGATCCGCGGCCCGCAGGTCCTTGAAGATACCCGCAAGCTGGACACCATCGTGCTGGATAAGACCGGCACCGTGACCACCGGGGTAATGACCCATCAGGGCACCCAGGCCATCGACGGGGTCGATGCCAATGAGGCCCTGGCCTTGGCCGGTGCCGTGGAGCACCATTCCGAGCATCCGATCGCCCAGGCCATCGCCAAGGCCGCAGCGGACTTGGGCCCGCTGCCCGAGGCCAGCGACTTCGATTCGGATCCAGGCGGCGGCGTGGTCGGCACGGTCAACGGGCATCGTGTTGCCGTAGGCCGCTTCAGCTGGCTTGAAGCCCAGGGCACCTCCTTGGATGCCTCCGCCAGGGCCATGCTCGAGGAAGCCGAGCAGGCCGGCGCTACCGCCATCCTGGTCGCGGTGGACCAGCAGTTCCAGGCAGTGATCTCGGTGGCCGACAAGATCAAGGACAGCTCCGCGAAAGCTATTGCCGAGCTCCAGGAACGCGGCCTGCGCGTCGTGCTGCTGACCGGCGACAACCAGTCGGTGGCTACCGAGGTCGCCGCCCAGGTAGGCATCAAGGCCGAGGATGTATTTGCCGGGGTCTTCCCTGCCGACAAGGCCAAGGCGATCACGTCGCTGCAGGAGCAGGGCAAGGTCGTGGCCATGGTGGGTGATGGCGTGAATGACGCGCCAGCACTGGCACAGGCCGACCTCGGCATCGCGATGGGCTCGGGCACCGACGTGGCCATCGAAGCCGCGGACATTACCCTGATGGGCAATGACCTGCATCAGGTCACGCAGGCCATCGACCTATCGGCTAGGACCCTGTCCACCATCAAGATGAACTTGTTCTGGGCTTTCGCCTACAACACTGCCGGCATTCCAATTGCGGCCGTAGGGTTGCTGAACCCGATGATCGCCGGAGCCGCCATGGCAGCCAGCTCGGTGCTGGTGGTACTGAACTCGTTGCGACTGCGAAGTTTCGGAAAGTAGCCCTCCGGACTTCCACAGCGGGGCATCGGTTGATCCGATGCCCCGCTTTGGAGTATTCATGGCGCTTCTTCCCGAATCGTTACGAAGCGGAAAATCCCCTATTTCACCCGCCGCTTTCCCCATTTGGCGTGACCAAGCGGTTATCCGGGGCCCGAAATGTGAAATTGCGACTTGCACCACGTTTTATTTTCTGGGCATACTGTGATGGCAATCACCACATATGCCGTTGATACGTGGCGGGAGAGATCCGCCCATGCCAAGGGCGGGCGCCGTAGGAGCAATTTCCTCCCCGGGAAACTCTCAGGCACCCGTACCGCCACGAAGAGGCAAATCTGGAAAGCAGCGCGGCTCCACCGTGCTCACCGAAGGAGCAAGCTTCGCCCAGTAGTCGGGCCGAAGTGAAAACTCTCAGGTAGATATACAGATTGGGGAGGGACCAAGAACAGTGCCGCACCGAGCGCACCGGTTTCGAGGTACTCCCCGTGGCTTACCTGGCTCCTGCTCTCTGCGCAGCTTGCCGGGCACGCCAGCTGGAATCCTCCAAATCGGACGTGTTCAACGAAGCGAGTTCCTGCGCTCCAAGCCATGATGGCTTGGAGGCAGAACAACTTCAGGGCGTCACGCCACACTCCTGGAAGGCAACCAGCATGAGTACCACCAGTTCTGATCCCACTCTCGAGCGCGGACTCTCCAATCGTCACATCCAGCTGATCGCCATTGGCGGCGCTATCGGCACCGGCCTGTTCATGGGCTCCGGCAAGACCATTTCGGTCGCCGGCCCGTCGGTCATCTTCGTTTACATGATCATCGGCTTCATGCTCTTCTTCGTCATGCGCGCCATGGGCGAGCTGCTGCTGAGCAACCTCGAATACAAGACCTTCGCCGACTTCGCCGGGGACCTGCTGGGCCCATGGGCGGCGTTCTTCACCGGCTGGACCTACTGGTTCTGCTGGGTTGTCACCGGCATTGCCGACGTGGTGGCCATCGCCCACTACGTCGCTTTCTGGTGGGGCGACCTTCCGCTGTGGATCCCGGCGCTGGGGTGCATCGCGCTGCTGCTGGTGCTGAACCTGGCCACCGTGAAGGCCTTCGGGGAAACCGAATTCTGGTTCGCTCTGATCAAGATCGTGGCTATCGGCGCGCTGATCGTGGTCGGCCTGGTCATGATCATCACCGGATTCGAACACGACTCGGCCACCGCTTCCTTCTCCAACCTGTGGACCGAGGGCGGCATGTTCCCCACCGGCTTCATGGGCTTCGTCGCCGGCTTCCAGATTGCGGTGTTCGCGTTCGTGGGCATCGAGCTGGTCGGCACCACCGCAGCTGAAACCAAGGACCCGGAAAAGACGCTGCCCAAGGCGATCAATTCGATCCCGGTCCGCATCCTGTTCTTCTACGTGGGCGCATTGATCATCTTGATGACCGTCGAACCGTGGAACCTGTTCTCCGCCGAGCAGTCCCCGTTCGTGGGCATGTTCGCCCTGGCCGGCCTGGCCGGCGCCGCGGGCATCATCAACTTCGTGGTGCTCACCTCCGCGACCTCCAGCGCCAACTCGGGCATCTACTCGACCTCGCGCATGCTGCGCGGCCTGTCCATGGAAGGCGATGCGCCCAAGGGCTTCGCCAAGCTCTCAAGCCGCAAGGTCCCGAAGAACGCGCTGCTGTTCTCCTGCATGTTCCTGCTGGCCGGCGTCGCCCTGCTCTACAGCGGCGACTCGGTGATGGGCGCCTTCACCCTGGTCACCACCGTCTCGGCCCTGTGCTTCATGTTCGTGTGGACCATCATCCTGCTCAGCTACCTGCTCTTCCGCGCACGCCGCCCGCACCTGCACGATGCCTCGAAGTTCAAGGTGCCCGGCGGGGTCACAATGCCCTACGTGGTACTCGGCTTCTTCGGCTTCATCCTGTGGGCTTTGACCACCCAGGCCGATACCTTCAGCGCCCTGCTGATCACCCCGGCATGGTTCCTGATCCTGGGCGCCGGCTACCTGTACATCCGCCGCAACCCGCAGCACCAGGCACTGCGCGCCGCGCACCTGGCCAAGGTATCGCACGAACGCTACGAGGCCGCGGCCTACCGTGATGCGAAATCCTTCGCCATGCGCGAGGAGGAAACCGCCGCGCAGGTCTCCGAGGACATCCGCCAGTAGCCCCGCGCGCACCAGCCCTATCTGTTAGGCTCCGGCATCACCAGATGCCGGAGCCTAACTGCATAGACGCTGGGATCGCTACCGCAATGGCCGGAGTCGATGCGATCATGGCTGCAGGCAGCAAACACTAGCAAAGTTCGACCAGCTGCCGCCTTGGAGGAAAGAACCATGACATCAACCGGTCCGTTACCGCGCTTCGAATTCGACCAAAGGCTGGGGGCCTTGCCCGATTGGAAGCGTGATGACCTGGGTTTGCGGGCCGCCTACCGTTTCGATTCCGCGAGCACAGCCTTGCAGTTCATTGTCCAGGTAGGCCTGCGCGCCGAGCAGGGCAACCGGCATCCGCACCTGGATTGGCGGGTCACCATCGTCGAGCTGCGCCTAACGCACAACCAGCCCGAGCACCTGGGAACACTGGACCTGGAATTAGCCCGCCATATCTCCATCGAGGCCGGCAAGCTCGAAGCGCAGGTGATCACCGAGCACTGGTAGCTCCCAGCGTTCAGCCTTGGCGCCGGCGAGCCACGAGCAGCGAGATGATGACGCTCTGCACCGCGCCCACCAAGGCCCCGAGCGCCGTCATGGAAATGCGGTCGATGAGCAGGGACGCGGCCGGTTCAGGGCTGACCAGATGGACCATGAGCAGCGCGGTAACGGTCATGAAGACCATGCCCACCGCATAGTTGCGCAGGATCACCAGCTCGATGATGAATTGCGAGGCCAGCGCGGCAGCCAGGATCACCCAGATGGGGGAATCGAAGGCGAAAACTATGGCGGTCAGCGCTACGCCGATGCAGGTGCCTACGCAACGCTGGAGCCCGCGGGCCAGGCGCGCATAGGCGTCGGCCCCGGTGACCGCAGCGATCGCGCCGAGGCTGGCCCAGTACCAATGGCCGTCGCCGACCAGGTAGGCAACGATGCCCGCGAGCAGTACGCCTGAGCCCATTTGGATCGATTCAGCCATCGCCCGTTCTGTGGGCGACCAGGAGTAGCCAGAGCCAAGGGTATGGCGCAGATTCGCTTTCCGCAGCGAAAGGCCAAGCATCAGCAGCACGCTGAAGGCCATCGTTCCGCCGCCCACCAGCAGCACCCCAGTGAAGCTTTGCGCGCTGGCCGGGATGCTCAAGCAGGCGCCACCGGCGAAGACGGCGAAGATCGGGCCTGGCGGCATCCAGCGCGCGGCATGGGAGACGTAGTTCGCGCCGAAGCCGATGGCAGCCAGGACCAGCGCACGCACCAGGAACGGCGCGTCGATGAACGAGAAATATGTACCCAGCAGCATTGCGAGGATCTGCACGATGCCCGCCGATAGCTGCTGCCAGAAACGCGGCGCATAGGCATCGAAGCGGCCGAAGACCGCGCAGAAGGCGCCGAACGCGGCGTACATCGCCCAGTCCAGGCGTGAAGAACTTGCTACCAGGATCAGCGGCACGGCCAGGCTGAGCGTCGCCTTGGCCGCCGGGATGATCGACGGGCGGTGCGGGGCCACGACGACGCTGCGCTGCACGACTTCCCTGAGATGGCGTTTCACTGGTGCACCTCGCCGTCCTGCGCAGCGACCAGCTGAAGCAGGGTGCGCAACTGGACTTGCTGCTGCGCGTCCAAGGCGCCAAAGACCTTCGCTTCGTTGTGCCGGGCAGCCTTCATCGCCCGGGCAGCGAACGTCCTGCCCTCGGCGGTCAGCCTGATGACGTTGCGGCGTCGGTCTTCCGGATCGACGTTGCGTTCCAGGATTCCACGGCTCGACAGTTGATCGAGGTATGCCACCAGGTGGCCGCGGTTCAGATTCGAACGTGCCGCCAGGTCGTTCTGGGAGATGCCGCCGAACTCATCCAGGGCGCAGATGATGGTGAAATGATGCCGGGCCAGGGACTCGGATTCCATCAGCTCGGTGAGCTCCTGGGTGCCGATGCGTCCGGCGCGGGCGGTGAGGTAGCTCAGCGAGTTCCATTGGAACTGCGGAATCCGGTGTTCATTCATTCCTTCAAAATATCATTTCAATCGGAAACGATTTCAACTTGAAGCGGTTTATTCGATGAATCTCACACGCAGATTAGGCGCGTTCCATCGCTCAACCCGGTGCACGGAATCATCGCCCCTTGGAATGGAGGACTTGTTCGCCCTGGCCACGGCCGCGGCGAAAGCGCGCCGTGTTTCAGAGCCCCAGATCCGAAACCAGGAACTTGGCTCCCAGCTCGCCGATGAGGATGGCAGGCGCATTGGTGTTGCCGGTGGTGATCTTGGGCATGATCGAGGCATCGATGACGCGCAGCCCTTGCAGGCCCCGTACCCGCAACTGGGGATCCACCACGGCCTGAGGATCGGTGCCCATGCGGCAGGTACCCACCTGGAGGTGGTAGGTCACCACGTTGTTCCGGATGTAATCCGCCAACTGCTCGTCGCCGCGCACCTCGTCGCCCGGGTAGATTTCCCTGGCTCCCCAGTTCTGGGCCAAGGCATCTTGCTCCACCATCGCGCGGCATTGCTTCATCGAAAACAGGAATGCCTGCATATCCCGCGGATCATCCAGCGCATTCAAATCGATATTCACCGGATCAGCCAATCCAGGACCGCTCAAGGTGATTTCGCCGCGGCTGTGCGGGGTGACGATCCCGGAATGCAAGGTGAACGCAGTGCCGTCGATCGGCTCCATGCCCGGGGAGTACATGGGCACGGCGAAGAAGATCGGCTGGGTATCGGGGCGGTCCAGGCCCTCGCGGGACTTGGCGAACATATGCGATTGCGAGACCGAAACCCCGGCACGCGGGGCGGGAATCGCCCGGGTGGTGGTTTCGGCGATCACCGGGGCCAGCAGGTGGTCATGCAGGTTCTTGCCTACCTGGTCCAGCTCATGCAGCGGGATAACGCCCGCAGCCTCGAGCTCGGCAGCCGGGCCAATGCCGGAGCGCAACAGGATTTGCGGGGATCCCAGGGCGCCGGCGCTGAGCACCACCTCATCTGCGCGCAGCTCCTGCAGTTGCCCGTCGATCTGGTAGCGCACGCCAACCGCGGTTCCGGACTCCAGGATCACCGAATGCACCTCGGCACCCGTGATGATTTCAATGCGCTCGCGCACCGGCTTCAGGTATGCCTTCCAGGTGTTGATGCGTTCGCCGTCAACAACGTTGATCTGCTCCTTAGAAACGCCCTCCAGCTGCTCGCCGTTGTAGTCGGGATTGAACCCGATTCCGGACTGCACGGCGGCGTCGATAATCGACTGGTGGATCTCATCCAGCTCGTAGTCGTTATCCACCGGCACCAGCCCATCGGTACCGTGGAGTTCGCTGGCACCGCCAGAGAAGTTCTCGATTTCCTTGTAGACCGGCAGTACATTCTTCCAGGCCCACTGCTCGCCGCAGTCCTTGGCCCAGTCATCGAAGTCCTGAGGGGCGCAGCGCACCCAGATCGTTGCATTCAGCGCGTGGGAACCGCCGAGCACCTTGCCCCGCGGCAGGTGCATCGGCTTGTTGGCTGCCCCGGCCATCGGGACGGTGTGGTAATCCCAGTCGTCCTTGCTATGCCACAGCTCGCCCATGCGCGACAGGTCGTGGATGGCCGGATTGGTATCCTCGGAACCGGCCTCGAACACGGTCACCTGCGCCCCGGCATCCACGAGCCGGCGGGCGACCACCGAGCCAGCGGAACCTGCGCCTACGATTATGACCGACTTGCTGCCCATGAGTTGTCCTTCAGCTTGGATGCCTGCGTAAGTTCTTGCTCCCCAGTCTGTTCAGGCCAGCGGATTTGCGGTTGGCATCGGGCGCAGGACTATTGGCTTCGCGTGCGACTTTTTCGCCCCCTGGACCGCTTGAGGTCCCTGGTGATCCGGGCTGCCCGCAATTCGTCGATGCGAACCAGGACCACGCCGCACACGATCAGCAGGCCGCCGAACAGCTGCACCGCCCCGGGCAGCTCGGAGAGCAGCAGCCAAGCCCACAGCACCGCGAAAAGCACCTCGGTCAGCGAGATGAAGCTGGCCACCTTGGAACCCAATTCGCGGGCGGCCATCACTCCGGTGGTGTAGGAGAACACCGTTGCGATCAGGATCAACCCGGTCAGCGCCAGCCACCAAGGGGTTTCAAAGCCCGCGAAGGAACCTGTGCCGGCGGCCCAGTGCATGGGGAGAATGCCCAGCCCGCCCACACCTAGCATGGTCAGCGCGCCCACTGCCATGCCCCCGGCGGAGAGCATGATCGGCGGCAGCGCGCCATCGACCTTGGCGCTGATGAAGAAGTAGACCGTCAATCCGATTGCGGCGCCCAGGCCCCAGAGCACGCCAATCGGATCTATCCGCGTAGTTCCGGCCAGGTCAAGGACCGCCACCAGCCCAGCCAGCGACAGCAAGGTCCCGGCGATGGTCGCGATGGATGGACGTTTCTGGTGCTTGGCCCAAAGCACCAGTACAATCAGCACGGGCGCCAGGTACTCCAGAAGCAGCGCCACGCCCACATCCAGCCTTTGCACCGCAAGGAAGTAGCACAGCTGGCAGGCGCCCACCCCGAACAGGCCGAAGAGCACAATCGACACCCAGTTGGTGCGCAGCAAGACCCACCGTCCGCGCATCGCCACGAGGGCCGGAATGGCCAGGACCAGCGCCGCGCCAGCCATGCGCGCGGCCACCGCAGCGGTAGGACTCCATCCTGCTTCGAAAAGGCCCTTGGCGAAGGACCCGGATAGCCCGAAGGCGGCCGAAGAGGCAAGGGCAATCCAGATGCCCTTCGATTGGCTGGGGCGGCGGGTTTCAGCCAGGTTGGAAGCTGCAGGCAAGCCGGGGTTAGGCAGATCGCTCATGGGGGTCTTTCGCGCAGAATTTCATGTCCCGTTCAGGGGCAAATGGGGGTATGAGCATGACGATACGGTTAGGCTTGAGGGGCAGTCAATCTACCCAGCTTTCAGGAACGAATTATGACCTTTGCCCCAGATATCGAAGCTTCATTGAAGACCGTGGTGAACCTTCTGAATACCGAGGTGCAAATCGTGGACATGCTCTCCACCGTCGCTGATCTCGATGAATTCCTTGATGCCGAGAACTTCGAAGGCTCTCACGCGCACAACCAGGCAGAGCTTCGCTCCATTCGCCAGTTGCGTTCCCAGCTGAAGAATATCTGGGTAGGTACCGAAGAAGAATCTGTCTTCCGGGTCAATGCGATCCTGCGCAACGCCAACGCCCAGCCTCAATTGATCAAGAGCGAATCGCTGGGTTACCACCTGCACGCCACCACCAATAGCACCCCGCTCTACGACCGCATGGCCGTGGACGCCGCGATGGCGCTGGCCGAGGTGATACGCTCCGGCGGATTGCAGCGGCTGCGGATCTGCGCCTCGGAGGACTGCGAGGCGGCCCTGCTGGATCTGTCGCGCAACCGCTCCAAGTTGTACTGCGATACCGGCAATTGCGCCAACCGTGAGCACGTTCGCGCTTACCGCGCGCGCAAAGCGGGAAAGCGTTCCGACTAGCAGGTACCCAAACACCGAGGGCGCGCCTAGCTTATATCGCGCGCGGCATGCCATCGCTCCCATGCTCTTCATCTCCGCAGCGCCTTTCGAGCAATTCGCTTTGGCCTCGGGACCGCCGCCCATGCCCATGATCATCGCAGGGCATCTATCATGGCCATCAGGTTCCCTGCATGGCGTGGTCCAAGCTCGTGGTCGAAATAGCGTTGGGCGGTGCCCCTCGCCTTTTACCTTGCCCGGGCCATATGATGAACACACAACCGGGATACCGGCAGTTGCAGTAGTGGAAGGGGCAGGTCATGACTCAGGAAACCCACGCTTCAGATGATTATGAGGCACGGATAGAGGCTGCTGAGAGCGGACCTTTGAAAGCCGCCGCCCGCTGGGTTGTAGCTCTGGCTTCTGCCGCACTGGGCGATGCCGAATACGAAGCGAATGAGCCCCAGGTAGTCGTGCATTCCCGCCAAGATGATTCGGTACTTCTGCGCATGACAACCTCCAGCCTCGAAGAAGCTGAGCGATTGATCGTCCAGATCCGCGCGGATCTGGAAGCCTTAGACACTGACGAATTCAAGGCGGAGTGGGAAGGCGCCGGAGACAAGTCCTAGCTGGGCAAGCTAGCGGCTAGTTTTCGACAAGAATTCCGTCGATATCCGCATAGACCATCGCTCCCGGCCGGACCTTCACATCCCCGATGCTGATCACTTCATCCACCGAGCCATGCGAGCGCTTGACGGTTTTGCGCGGGTTGCTGCCCAGCGCCTTGATGCCGAGTTCCATTTCGGCTAGCGCAGCACGGTCGCGGACGGCACCGCTGATGATGACCCCGGCCCAGCCATTGGCTTCGGCGTTCGCGGCAATCATGTCACCCATCAGGGCATAACGCAGGGATGCTCCCCCATCGACCACGAGCACCGCGCCGTTGCCCGGGAAGCTCAGGATCTCCTTGACCAGGCCGTTGTCCTCATGGCACTTCACGGTTCGTGCAGGCCCGTGGAAGGACAGCCGCCCGCCGAAGTCCTGGAATTGCGCCGAGACGGACTGCAGCGCATCCCCATGCTGGTCGTAGAGGTCGGCGGTGCTGATCGGTTCTTGGTGCATGGCGCTTCCTTCATGAGCTGCGATAGTGGTCCACCACACAGCTTAGCCCTCAGTGCTCGCAACCCCAGAGCATGACGAAAGGTTTAGAGGTTCAGTTCCGCTTCGTAGCCCTTGGCATCCAAGGCGCCAAGGCGCGAGTTGCAGCGGCCGAAGCCCAGATAGATGGCAGCACCTACAGCCATCCAGATTGCGAAGACCAGCCAGGTGATCCCGGCCAGGTTGAACATCAAGAACAGGCAGGCTGCGATGCCCAGGATCGGGGTCACCGGATACAGCGGGACGCGGAAGGTGCGCGGGGTATCCGGCTGGGTCTTGCGCAGGTACATCACCGATACGCCCACCAGCGAGAATGCGAACAGGGTGCCGATGCTGGTCGCTTCGGCCAGCTGGCCCAAGGGGATCAGCGAGGCGGCAATGGCCACGACCGCACCGGTGACATAGGTGCCGATGACCGGGGTGTGCGTGCTCGGAGAAACCTTGGCGAAGAAGCGCGGGATCAGCCCATCGCGGCCCATGGATAGCAGGATGCGGGTCTGGCCGTACAGGGTGGTCAGCACCACCGAGACGATCGCGATCACCGAGGCCAAGGCGAAGGCCAAGACCATCCACTTCTGTCCGGTGATCTCGGAAACGATCTGCACCAGGGCGGCTTCCGAGTCGGCGAACCAGTTCCATTCCCGGGCGCCAATGGCGGCTACGGCAACCAGCACGTAGATGGTGGTGACCAGCACCATGGCGATCATGATGGCCCTCGGCAGGTCCTTTTGCGGGTTCTTGGCTTCTTCGCCGGCGGTCGAGGCCGCGTCGAAGCCGATGTAGGAGAAGAAGACCATGGAGGCTGCACCGGTCACGCCCGCGGCGCCCATGGGCAGCAGCGGAGCGAAGTTCCCGGCGTTGAAAGCGGTGAAGGCAACGACCACGAAGAAGATGAGGATGGCGATCTTCACGATCACCATGACGGTGTTGGCCAACGCCGATTCGCGGGCTCCGCGTACCAGCAAGAGGGTCGCCAAGATGACCACGACCAGTGCCGAGAGGTTGATGATGCCGCCATCGCCCGGACCGGCGGCCAGGGCTTGCGGCAATGCCAACCCGAAAATCTCCAGCGTCTGGTTCACGTAGGCACCGGCACCGACCGCCACGGCTGCCGCGGAAACCGCGTATTCCAGCACCAGGCACCAACCGCACACCCAAGCCATGCCTTCGCCCAGGGTGGCGTAGGAATAGGAGTAGCTGGAGCCGGAGACCGGGACCATACCCGCCATTTCGGCGTAGGACACCGCCGAAAGCAGCGCGGTGATGCCGGCAAGCACGAAGGCGATCCAGATCGCCGGGCCGGCGACCGGAACGGCAGATCCGAGGATCACCAGAATGCCGGTGCCCAAGGTGGCTCCGACCGAGATCATGACCAGCTGGGTGACGCCCAGAGAGCGCTTGAGCGCCCCGAGCCCGGCGTTGTTCGCGGCGTCGTTGGCCATCGCCTGGATGGACTTGCGGCGCCGCAGCTGCTTGCCCAGTGGGGTGCGGCCGTGCTGCTCAGAGATACTCGTGCTACTCACTTGAAATCCTTGGTGCGTGTTTGAGGCGTCCTGCCTCGATCAATTGGCCCGCAAACGACAACGCGCTGGGACTATCTGTTGATGGACAGTCCCAGCGCGTCATGCCGCGTGGCTAAGCTTTATTATCAGTCTTCAAACTTCTTGTCCGGGTTGGAGGAGGATCGGTTTACCCCGGTCCCCTTTCCCAGGTCAGGATCATTGTCTTTGGCAGCCATGGTCATCACCGAGATGACCAGCAGGCTTGCGACGAATGCGATGCCGAAACAGGCCAAGCCGATATCGAAGCGCAATGGATTCTGCGATCCGCCGGTGGAGCTAATCAGACCGACCACGCCGGCGACGATGGCCAAGATCAGCGAGAAGCTCAGCGGGCCCTTGATTGACTGGCTCCACGGTTGCTTCTTCTTGTTGTTTCCCACCAGGAACTCCGTTTCTACTTTTACTGCAGACCTAAAGACTAGTTGTTTTCCTGGTCCGGCGTATTGATCGAGGTTGGGGCGGCTGCCTTCATTTCATGTCGATGGCCGAAGGCGGCAATCAGCGCGAAGACCGCGAGAACAATAGCGCCGCCGCCAATCAGGCCGAACAATGCGTGCGCATCCATGCCACCGCTGAAGCACAGCGAAATGGCCAAGATCACGCCAACTGCGCCGGTAACCAGTTGGTTCCTGAACGGCGGGAAGGCCTCGCGATGCTTGGCAAAGACGATGAGCTCGGCAACGCCTCCGGCCAGGAATGCGAAGGCACCCACGTAGCCAACCCAGGCAATCGAGCTGACAAAGATGGTGGCGATACCAGCCAGGAGCATCAACCCCGCGCCCAGCGCGTATGGGGCGCGCGACTTCTCCGGCGCGCTTTCCACAGATACGTACTGCCACATGAACACGCCAGTGACAACGAGGAATGCTGCCGTGGAGTAAGTGACGACCTTGTCATCTGCGCCGATCCAGAAAATCGACATCAGTGCATAGGCCAGGGCTGTCAGGCCGCGCAGGAAGACTGGGCGGAAAACTTCTGAAGCTTGAACTGGGGTGGTTTTTGGTGCAGGCACAATTTCTATTCTACCGCTCATAGAACTAACCGCCAGTTCGCCCGGGGTTAATCACATCGTCGCGGTGCCTGCACCGGTCAATGCCCCTTCAGCCCTTCACCTTGCTGAGTTCGTGGACCAGCTCTCCGTCGATCCATGTCTGGTGCACGCCGATATTACCCAGCTCGGACGCCTCCACTGCAAATGGGTCCGCCTCCAGCACCGCGAAATCTGCTTGCAAACCCGTGCGGAGGGTACCGCGGAGGTGTTCCTGACGATTCGCGTAGGCGGCCCCCGCAGTTTGCGCATGCAGTGCATGCTGCAGTGAAATCGCTTCATGGGCAAGCAGAGGCTGGGTCTGGGATCGATGATCGGTGGCATGCGGATCCACCGGTGGAGCGGTGCGATTGACAGCGGTGTGGATGGCCCACATCGGGTCGGGGCTGGACACAGGCCAGTCGCTGCCCATGGCCAGAGGTATCCCCGCCGATCTCAGGGTCTCAAAGGCGAAATGGGATTGCTGGTGCCGGTGATCGAGGTAGGGAAGCTTGGTTTCCACAAGCACCGGATCTTGCCGCGCCCATAAGGCCTGGATGTTGGCAATGGCACCCGTCCGGGAAAACAGCTCCAGATCGGCTGGGTCCAAGATGTCGATGTGTGCAAGCTGGTGGCGCGGATCCCAGCCGTCGCGCACCGGTAGCCGCAAGGCTTCCAGGGCGTCATGCACAGCCTGATCACCGACCGTATGGATGTGCATGTCGAATCCCGCAGCATCCAGTTGGCGGGTAATCAGGTTCAAGTCCTGCGCGGGGATCAGCTGCATCCCCCGGTTGCCCGGATGCCCTGAATACGGCCTCGTCATCGAGGCAGTCAGGTTCTCACAGACACCGTCCAGCATGAGCTTGACGGCACTGGCATGGAAGCGGCCTCCCGTGCTTTCACGGCGCCGGATCATTTCAGGGATCTGGTCCAGCCCCTGGTCGGCATGCCACCACAGTGCCCCGGTCACGCTGGCAGCCAGCTTTCCGGAACGTTCCAGGTCCCGGTAGCGATCGAAGAAGTCCGGCATTCCCAGTGCCTGGCCCACTGCGGCATCCTGCCAGGCCACGATTCCCAGTGACAGCAGATAATCCTGTGCCGCAAGCAGGGCTTGGTCGATCTCGGCATCGCCTGCCTCTGGGAGCATTTTGTCCACGAGTTCCGCCGCGCGTTCCATCAGCATGCCGGTGGCCCGGCCGCTGGGATCCCGCTGGATGATCCCGCCGGCTGGATCCGGAGTGCTGTCCGTAATCCCTGCCAGCTCCAGTGCCCTGGAATTGACCCACGCCCCATGGCCATCATGGCTAAGCATGTAGGCAGGCCGGTCGGGAACCAACTGGTCCAGCAATTCTTTGGTGGGGAAACCCCCGGGGAATACATCCCCGTACCAGCCACCGCCACGGATCCATTCGAGGTCCGGGTGCGTTCGGTCATAGGAGCTGATGATCTCGCGGTACTCGGCAAGCGAATGGACGGCGTCCAGGTTGCATTGGAGCAGTTGAAGCCCTCCCAGCAACGGATGAACGTGCGCGTCGTGGAAACCAGGCAGCAAGGCCTTGCATGCCAAGTCGACGACCTCGGTGCTTGGGCCGCGCAGTTGATGCGCAGCACCATCCACGGCGATGATCCGGCCGTCCCGCACCGCCAAGGCCGAAGCTTTCGGGCATGACGGGTCCATGGTGTAGATCGGGCCGTTGGCGAATAACAGATCTGCCTGCATTATCTCTCCCAGTCAGAGGTGGTCGAAGCCGCTGTTTCGGCAACAGCGTGGACAGCGGATGGCACCATTCGGCAAATCGCCAGATAGGCAATTCCGCTGAACAGCAAGCCCACCAGCCACGCGATATCGATGCCGCCGAGCAGCTCCGCTGCGGGCCCGGTGTAGAAGGCCGTGGCCATGAAAGGAATCTGCACCGCTACTCCCAGCGCAAATACGGCCAATGCCCAACGATTCCATGACCCGTAGCGCCCTCCCGATGGCAAGTAGAAATCATTGACGGCATAGCTTCCAGCGCGCACCAGATAGTAGTCGACCAGGTTGATCGCTGACCAAGGAATCAACAGGTACAGCAGGATGCTCAAGAAGCTGAAATAGCTCGAAGCGAATGAAGTAGCTGCCGCCAATGCCAGCGCTGCGCCGATGACGTGGAGCAGTGCGGAGGCCGCGATGCGGTGCTTTGCCACCGGCCGCCATCCACTGCGGAACGTTTCCACCAGGGTCAGGAGGCACAGTGTGCTGCAGTACACGTTGACCGAGTTGCCCGAAGCCGCGGCCAGGGCGAAGCCGAACAGGATCAGGTAACCGAAAAACGGTCCGGCGATCGCCGACAGGGCGCTCATCGTCTCGAGGTTCGCATAGGCTATGCCCACCCCCGCCCCAAGGATCATCAACAGGACACTGGAGACTACGCAACCGAGGTATGTGCCCCAGAACGCGCCTCGTTCCCCGGAGTCCCGCGGTATGTAACGCGAATAATCGGATACGTACGGTGCATAAGCCAGTTGCCACACAACACCGATTGCGACCATTGCGCAGAAGCCAGACCAGCTGAACGCACCCACCAGCAAGTTGCCCCAGAAGTCGGGGGTGCTCAATAGGGCCGCGAACGAGATGACCGCCAGTGCGCCGACCACGTAGGCACTGATCTCGGTGACTTTTCGGATCAAGTTGTAGCCGAAGGCCGCAATTACGAAGCTCAGCGCGGCGCAGGCGATGATGATTGCCGATGGATTGCTCTGCGGAATGATGGCCCTAACCGATGCCGACGACACCACGAGATTCGATGCGAAGTAACCTACGAACATCAAAATGGCGATGACCACGACCAAGCTCGCGCCTTTGGTGCCAAATTGACCGCGGGCCTGAAGCATTTGCGGAATTCCCAGCACAGGTCCTTGGGCCGCATGGAGCGCCATGCCGATGCCGCCGATGGCATGGCCCAGGAGAATGGCGAGCGCTGCCGGCAGGAAAGGCAGTTCCAGCAGAGTGGTTGCCGTTGCGCCGGTGACGACAGTCAGCGGCGTCATGTTCATGCCCATCCAGATCGCAAACAGCTGCTTACCGCTGCCGTGCCGTTCATGGGCCGGAATAGGCCCAATGGATTCCTTCTCTATGGCAAATAGCCGGTTCTTCGCGAGGCTGCTCATGGTGTTCCTTGCTCGTCGGGAGATGCTTTCCGCTGGCCGATTGCTGGCGCATTCGGAGCGCCTGCATCGGATGGTCTTGGGGAAGCCGAGGAACCGGAGTCGCCGGGTAGCGGGCAATTGGTGCTGGCGGACCGACAGGCATCGGCTAGTCGACCAATACGGATTAACAGCGTGTTCCCCATCACGTTATTTCAAGAGTAGACGGCGTCTTGAATTACGTAAATGAGCGAATATAGATACTTTGAATCTGGAAAAACGATTCACTTTCCTGAGCAAGTGACGGGGATGGTGATGCCTAACTCGATTCTTCTACGGCTCAGTTAAGCGCCAGGCCTCAAACCTGCGGAAGCGGTCAACGATGCTTCCCCTGTGGCCCCTCTCAGCTTTTATGGAATGCATGTTTCATCAAAATTCGCTGGCGGCCTCGGACCCATGCCCGAGCATGGACCCGAGGTCCCGCTAGCGTACAGCAGCACTCCGGCCGTCAGCGGCAACTAGCCGTGCTGAATCCAGGTCGTCTTCAACCCCGTATAGTTTTCCAGCGCATGAACGGACAGATCACGCCCAAACCCGGACTGCTTGAAACCGCCAAACGGCGTGGCCAGGCTCAGGGCGTCAACGGTGTTGACCGAGACGGTGCCCGCTACCAGTCGGGATGAGACCCGATGCGCACGGGAAAGGCTGGCTGTCCACAACGACGCTGCCAAACCGTAGTCCGTGTCATTGGCCAGCGATACTGCTTCATCTTCGGTGTCGAAAACCGTCACGGTGGCCACTGGACCGAAGATCTCGGTTCGGTGCAGCGGGTGGTCTGCAGGCAGCCCGGTGATGACGGTCGGCTCGATGTAGGCATCCGAACCGTTCAAGGCCAGCCGCCGGCCGCCTGTGAGCACCGTTCCGGCTGCACGACCGGCATCGATCGCCTGTTGCACCTGATCGGCATGTTCGCTATTCACCAGCGCACCGCACCCGTTATGCTCCGGGTCCAGCGGATCGCCGGGTAGATAGTCGGCGCTGTGCTTGACCAGGGCTTCAAGGAACTGCTCCGCGACCCCGCGTTGCACCAGGATCCGCGAATTCGCCGAGCAAACCTCGCCTTGGTTGTAAAAGGCCCCGAAGGCCGCCTTCGCCGCAGCAGCATCCAGGTCCTCTGCATCATCGAAGACCAGGTTGGCGCTTTTCCCTCCGGCTTCCAGTCCCAGCTGCTTCATATTCGACTGGCCAGAACATTCCAGCAGGCGCTTGGCCACCGCAGTCGATCCGGTAAATGCCAAGGCGTCCACACCCAGGTGGCGCGCCAGTCCTTCCCCGGCAATCCGGCCTGTTCCGGGCACGACGTTCAGCACCCCCGCTGGCACGCCTGCTTCGATAGCCAATTCTCCAAGGAGCAGCGCAGATAGCGAAGACTGGCCCGCCGGTTTGAGCACGACGCTGTTTCCCGCGGCTAACGCCGGCGCGAGCTTCCAGCAGGCGATCTCCAACGGATAGTTCCACGGCGTAATTGCAGCAATGACGCCCAACGGTGCGCGAGTCACCAGCGCAGTAGATCCCGGCGGGGTGGACGGGATTTCATCGGACAGCTTGTCCACCAATTCGGCGTACCAGCGGAAGGTCTCGACGCTTCCGGGAACATCCACCGTGGTGGATTGCGCGATGGGCTTGCCCATTTCGAGGCTGTCCAGCAATGCCAGTTCTGACCCATGGGCTTCCATGAGTTCCGCCAGCTGCAGCAGAATGCGCTTGCGCGATTCTGCCCCCAATCCGCTCCAGCGGCCGTCTGCAAATGCCGTCCGGGCCGAGTCAACGGCCGCATCCACATCGGAGGCCGAGCAGCTCGCGATATCTGCGAGGTGCCTTCCATCGATCGGGCTGATGCTGGGGAAAGTCGCGCCGTTCTCAGCATCTCGGCGTTTCCCGTCGATCAGTGCACGCCCGTCAAGGCGCAGCGATCCGGCGAGTTCGCGCCATGAGGTGCCGGTCGATAGCTTGGTCATGGTTTTCTCCATTGCTCAGTAGTGGTTGGCGGGTGCCGGGTTTTCGAGGGTGCCACGCGACCCGGAGCCGGTGAGCCGGTCCGGGTTCAGCGCCTGTTCGAGTTCTTCCGGATCAAGCAGCTTGCGATCGGCGATCAGCCGCATGAGATTCTTGCCCTCTGCCAGGGCCTCCTTAGCCAGGCTTGCAGACACGGAATAGCCCAGCAGCGGGGTCAGTGCAGTGACCACGCTCAGAGACTCATCCATGCGGCGGGCCAGCAGCGCTTCGTTGGCTTCGATCCCCTCGACGCAGCGCTGGCGCAGTAACCGGCAGGCCGACCCGAGCCACTGGATGGATTCCATCAGCGCGTCAACCATGACCGGCTCGAAGGCGTTGAGCTGCAGCTGCCCAGCTTCAGCTGCCATGGTGACTGTGGTGTCTGCCCCGGCAATCCGGAAGGCCACCTGGTTGACCATTTCCGGAATCACCGGGTTGACCTTGCCGGGCATGATCGAGGACCCTGCCTGCACGGCGGGCAGCTTGATTTCATTGAATCCTGACTGCGGCCCGGAGGACAGCAACCGCAGGTCATTGCAGATCTTGGACAGCTTGATGGCAGCACGCTTGACCACCCCGGAAACGAGCATGAAGACCCCGGTGTCGCTGGTCGCCTCGACCAGATTCTCGGCGCTGACCACCTCGATGCCTGTCAGCAGTGCCAACTGCTTGACCGCTTCATGGCGATATCCGCCCGTGGCGGTGATCCCCGTGCCAATGGCTGTCGCGCCAAGGTTGATTTCCCTCAGGTGGACCAGCAGCTCCAGCATGCGCTGCCGGTCCTCGGCTATGGTGTCGGCGAATGCGCCGAATTCCTGCCCCAATGTCATCGGTACCGCATCTTGCAGCTGGGTGCGCCCCACCTTGAGGATTCCGTCGAAATCTCCGGACTTGGCGCGGAAGGATTGCTCCAGCAGCTGGTGCTCGCGGCACAGCTCCACCAGCTCCACATGCAGGGCCAGCTTGGCGGCCGTCGGATAGGTGTCGTTGGTGCTCTGGCTGCGATTGACGTCGTCGATCGGGTCTAGCCGGGAATACTCGCCTTTGCCGAAGCCCATGATTTCCAGAGCCCGATTGGCAATGACCTCGTTGACATTCATATTGGTACTGGTACCTGCGCCGCCTTGGATCCGATCCACGACGAAGTGCTCATCCAGCTGCCCGTTCATCACTTCGGATGCGGCCTGCTCGATGGCGTCGACCTTGCCTTCGCCGATAAGTCCCTGCAGTGCATTGGCCCGGGCCGCGGCGCGCTTGATTGCACCAAAAGCCCAGATCAAATTGCGCTGGCTGCCGATGCTTCTCCCGCTAACCGGGAAGTTGTCCTTGGCCCGCTGGGTGCTGATGCCGTAATAGGCCTGGGCTGGCACCAGGCAGGTACCCAGCGAATCCCTTTCGGTGCGCCAAGACTGGGTTGCTGGATTCATGATTCGTCTCCTTGCATTGCCAGATAGTCCAGACTGGTCAATGCCAGTGAAATCGAGCCATCGTGGATCGCGCGGTTGGCGGCTTCCCCGATGCAATGCGCCTCGAATTCGGGTTGATGATTTGATACCGGGTAGCAATCCAATCCGATATAGGGGTGGATTGCCGGAACGACCTGCGACACGTTGCCCATATCCGTCGAGGCTCGGTTCATGGTGGCCTGTTCGGCGGGAGCATCGAATCGCCGTCCCAGGGACTCCGCGTGGCGCTGGTAGATGCCCAGTGCGCGCCGATCCGTGCGGAATTCAGAGTACGGTTCCGACTCAGGGGTCAATTCCAGCTCGCAGCCGGTCGCCAGGGCACCAGCCTCGAAGCAGTCCTTGACCCGCGATTCCAGCTTCTCCAGTTCGGCAAGAGTCTGGGCACGAACGTACCAGCGGCCTTCGGTCTTCCCGGGAATTGCGTTGGGAGCTTGTCCCCCGTTGGTCTGGATGCCATGGACGCGGGTCCCGGACGGGAGCTGCTGTCGCATGAGCCCCAGGGCAACTTGCGCGACGATGAAGGCATCGTTGGCGTTGACCCCTTGTTCCGGGTAGGCGGCGGCGTGCGCTGCCTTTCCCCGGTATTCCACGTGGTGGTGCCCTACCGCATAAGGATTGGCTTCCGCGCTGTCTACTGGAGCCGGATGAGCCATCAATGCCAGATCAAGGCCCTTGAAGGCTCCTCGGTTCAGCAACTCGATCTTGCCGCCTCCGCCTTCCTCGGCCGGCGTTCCATATAGTTCGACGGACAGTCCCGCGTCCTCGGCAATGCCTGCCAGTGCGATCGCCGCCCCGCAGGACATTGCCGAGATGATGTTGTGACCGCAGGCATGGCCCAGTCCGGGCAGGGCATCGTATTCAGCCATCAGGCCAACACGGCGAGGCCCGCTGCCGTAGACTGCGTGCAGCGCGGTGGGCAGACCCAAATAGCCGCGTTCGACGCTGAAACCGTGCTTTTCCAGCAACTGCGCAGTCCATTCAGCGGCCCGGTGTTCATCCCATCCCAGCTCGGGATTGGCATGAAGCAACTCGGAGAAGGCAATGAGCTCGTCCTGGAGCGATTCCGCAGCGGTTGCGGTTCGCTGTCGCAGTTGCGCCAGCGATCCGGTCTGCGATAGTGGTTCAGCGCTCATCGCCGGGCACCCCGTATCCCGCCGAGGCCGCTGGCTCCAGGGCTCGCTGCACATAGTCCTCGCGCTGCGGCAGCCATACTCCCAGGAGCCTTTCTAACTCGGCAACGGGGTTATCGTGCCAGTCCACGCGCAGATCGGTATCGCGCCAACCATGGCCCGAGACAACAGCCAAACCTGCCGAGTGAACCGGTCCGGCTTCGCCTCCGGCGGCCACCCCGGCTTGCAAGGCTGCCAGCAAGCGTTCTTCCAGCTGGCCTTCGGCCGCGGTGAATCCCCGCGCCACGGCTTGCGGCACCTGGCCGCTGGCCAACATGTTGCCTGCCGCTACGCAGTTCTCCTGGGCGTAGCCTCCGTGGATTCCCAAGGTTTGCTCGCCTTGGAAAAGCGCACTGCCACCGCTGGCATCCAGAACAGTTATTTGCCGGAACGGTGCGTACCGGTAGCCCTCCAAAGCCGTATCCAGCGCCTGCTGGGCTGATGCCCCGTCTTGCATAAGGTCCAGGATCCTGGGCCCCAGCCGTGGGTCTGTGATGTTCTGCGAGCTTACCGCCCCGACGTCGTCTCGCAAGTGCGTGCATCGGGCCGCAACAGCCGGCGATGACGAGGAAACTGCCAATCCGAAACGGCCGTTGCCATCGGTGCCGATTACGCTGAAAGTCATTGCTCCTCCTTATGAGATAACGGCGGTCGCGTCGATTTCGACAAGCCATTCGGGGCGTGCCAAAGCCTGGACGACCAGCCCCGTGGACACCGGATAGACGCCCTTGAGCCATTTGCCCATGGTTCGGTAGACGGCCTCGCGGTAGCGGGGGTCAATTAGGTAAACCGTCACTTTAACAATGTCCTCGAGGCTGCTGCCTGCTTCCTTGAGCAGCATGTCGATGTTCGCCATGGCCTTTTCGGCTTGCGCCTCGACATCGCCGATGCCCACCGACTCCCTGGTATCGAGGTCCTGTCCGATCTGGCCGCGCAAGTAGACCACGCCGTTGGCGACAACGGCCTGGCACAAGTCATTGTCCAGATTCTGCTCAGGGTAGGTGTCCTTGGTGTTGAACGTGCGGATGCGGGTGTGGTTCATGTGATTCGTTCCTTGGATTTGCGTTGGTGTTCAGGCCAGGGCCGTAGCGGAAAGCCCGAGGGAGGAGTCCATCGGCAGGTGCTCGGCGTAGGAGCGCTGGATGCTGATCTGATCGGCAATGTACTGCGCGTCGTGCCACACACCCCAGATGAAGCTGGATCCACGGCGGGACTGCCAAGGCAGACCGAGGAAATACACTCCCGGCTCTTCCGAGACGCCTTTCTGGTGCTTGGGCCGTCCACGCTCATCGAAGGTGTCCGCTTCCAGCCAGCTGTAGTCCACGGTGAATCCGGTGGCCCACACGATGGTGCTGACACCAGCGGCCTGCAGGTCGAGTTCGACCAGCGGATCGGTGATGCATTCGGGCAGATCACCCAGGTCCCGGGCTTCGGGTTCGACTGGAAAATCCAGCCCATTGCGCTCGATATAGGCGTCTGCCTCGTCCAGGATGGACAGGTAGTTCTCATCGCCACTGGCTACATTCGCAGCGAGATCCGGGTCGAAGCGCAGCACACCGTCGCTGTAGGTCGTGGCTCGTCCAACCAGGGTGATGCCCTGGTGGCCGAGAGTTCGGAAGTTGACAGTTTGTCCACCGTTGGCGCCGCTGACTGCGATGGTGACGTGCTCAGCACCTTGGGGCGGCGCAGACATCTCCCATTTGTTCAGCACCCCTAGCCACCAGCAGAAATCCTGGCCCCGGTAGCGCCGCGGCGGACGGTCATGCGGTCCCACTGCGAGGTAGACCTGGCGTCCGGACGCGCGCAGTTCTTGGGCAATCTGCACGCCCGAGGAACCGGCACCGACCACCAGGACATTTCCCTCGGGCAACTGCTGCGGATTGCGGTAGGCACTTGAGTGGATCTGGTTGACCGGGTTGCTTTCCGGAATGATCCGAGGGATGACCGGCTTCTGGAATGGGCCGGTGGCCGCAACCACGTAATTGGCCTGGATGGCGCCTTCGCTGGTTTGCGCGGTGAAGCCGCGGCGGCCTTCGTTGCGGGTCACCTTCGTGACTTCAACGCCGGTGCGGACGGGGGCGCCAAGCTTGGAGACGTACTGCTCGAAATACTCGGCAACCTGGTCCTTGGTGGCGAAGGCCTCAGGCTCGATGCCGTTGAACTCCAGATTCGGGAAGCGGTCGTGCCAGGCTGGGCCATTGGCGACCAGCGAGTCCCACCGACCGGTGCGCCAGCGCTCGGCAATACGGTCCCGCTCGATCACGAGGTGCTTGATGCCGCGCTGTCCTAGGTGCTCGCTCATCGCGATGCCGGCTTGGCCGCCGCCGACCACGAGTACGTCTGTGTGGGATTCCTGCATTATTCTTCTCCGTCCAGGGAAAGCTGTCGATTGGTGTTGATTCCAGAATTGCCGATGCAAAGCAAATCTGTAAAGAAGTTCTTTTAGTGCATATAAATCTGAAAATTAGATGCAGATACACTGCCTTGACGACCCTCGCTCTCGGATGGGTCTGGCAGGAAACGGGCCAGGATGCTCAGGCAGATAACGAGCGCCAATTCGAAGGCAACCATGCCCAGCATCAACTCCTCATGTCCGCCAGCCGAGGCAGGCAGCGGCCCGCCACCGTGCTGGTGCCCTCCAGTCTGCGCATGAGCAGTAATGAATCCCATGTGCACTATTGCACTAGCCCCGGATGCTCCGATGGACCATAAGGCTTTCTGCCGCAATCTGCATTTGGATAACAAGGGGTGCACCGAGCACCAGAAGCAAAGCAACCCGCCGGCGATCATGAACAGCTTCATGGATCCATCCGAGCGCGCCGCCAAGGCAAAATGCGCCGCGGCAGAGGCGAAGGCCAGCGATGGAATGATCCCCCTGGCCCAATATTCGGCCGTCCCCCGACCATTGCCCGAAGCCCCGATTTTCATGGGCGCACGCCCTGTTCCTGGCCGCGTTGCTCCTGGACGATTACCGGCGCCTTATCATCGATAGCAGTATTGCCGGCCCGGCGGACCTTGCCGCCGCGAAGATAGCCCGCAATACCCAGTGCGAGAATGACCGCCAGCGTGCCCAAGGCAAAGAGCTCGTACTCCAGCTGGGACACGCCCCAGATTCCCTCGAAGTCGTATTCAACAGAGAAGACTGCCTCCAGCGTCCCAGGGAACAAGGCCACCCAAGACCCGAGCAGGATCCAAGCGAAGCAAATGCTGCCCAAAACCTTGAAAATAGGATCTGATACCGGCACCCGGAAGGGCCGCGGCACCTCGGAGAATTTGGTGCGCAGCCGGACGGCCGCGGGGATGGCAATGAGGTAGCTCAGCAGGAACGTGGAAATCGAGATGGTCAGCACGATGCCGAAGATCGCTCCGCTGGAACCGCTGAGCTGCATGGCTACCAGCATGAAGACCGTCGCCACAACCCCGGAGAGGGTATTAACTCGCATCGGCGTGCCCAGCTTTGGGTTGAACCGGCCGAAATACCCTCCGAAAAATGAGCCATCCGCTGCAGCCATGGCCTGCATTCGGTCTGAGATGATCATCCATGCACCGCCCTGCGAGACCAATACGAAGCAGAACACCACAGCGGCAATTGCCAGCATGGCAGGTGCACCAGCGCCGAAGATAGAGAAGACTTGCTCCACTGCTCCGAACAATCCTCCGATACCGGTAATCTGGTCCAGCGGAACAACGAGCAGGATCGCAAGCACCGGCAACAGGTAGCTGCAAGCAGCGAGGATCGAGGTGCGCGCAATCGAGATGGGCACGTCCTTGGCAGGATTCTTCATCTCCCCGGCGGCGCTGTTACCGGATTCGAAGCCGAGAAAGGAGAACAGCAGCAGTGGAGTCAAGCCGAGGAATCCGCCTAATGTCGGGCTGAAATCTCCGAAAGACAATCCATTAAAACCGTTGACGAAACCGTAGATCAATGTGACGACAAGGAAAAATACGAGGAAGGCCAGCTTGAGAATGGCACCGAGCGAAGGGAGCCACTTCCCGTGCTTAAGGCTGATAATCGCGGAAGTCACGGTGATCCAAATGAAGGCTAGCTTGAACAGGTAGTCCCACACCGACCCCGCTTCGATGGCGGAGACATACTCCGACCACGTCTCGACGGCCACGAAAGCCATTGCCCCGCCAACCCATACTGGCTGGGTCACCCATGTGAGCAGCGCGGCAATAGCAGCGACGACACGTCCGAAAGCCATCCTGGTCCAGACGTAGACTCCACCCTCCTCGGTGAACGTCCCACCGGTTTCGGCGAAGATCAGGCCGTAGGGAATCATGAAGGTAATCGCCAGGATGAAGGTCCAAGTGAACGTCTCCGCGCCAAAACCGGAGACGGAGCCGAGAATCTCGATGGAGACTACTGCGGCGACTACCAGGAGCAGGATATCCAGGCGCCCAAGGCTCTTTTGCAGGTGCTGTGTTTGATCCTGGGCTAGTTGTGTTGATGACGCGTCGTTATGCATGTCTATGTCCCGTTGCCCTTGCTTGCCTGCGGGGCACGCTCGTGCCAGCAGGAACTGTGGTGCTCTGGAATCCGGCCGCGCGGGGGAACGCCAGAGCAATTAGCGGTAACGCTGTGGCACTACCCAATCCAAGAAGTGCTCCGCGTCACATGAATTAAGGCTAAGGCCGCATTTGAATCAAGTAAATAAATATAATCCGATGTTTCGAATCGGATTTTCAGATTTAGACACACCACTCCCGTGGGAACTCGACATTCCCGCGAACAACCCGCAGCTGCAATCATTTCCTTTGCCGACCACCGAAACTCAGTGGGTGGAAGCGAGTTCGACAAAGACGCGTCGCGCGGGAGGCGGGAAATTCCTTTCCCGAAACTCTTTACCTTTGACCATGGCCTCTGTCACAATCGATATTGTTTTTGAACAACTGTTCCACCAAAACAAAAGGAGATATCGATGACAACTCAGGATTCCACCACAGCAGTGGGCACTGCTCACCCGCTGGAGCAGATTACCTCCGAGGAAATCGAGCTCGCCCGGCGCCTCCTGGATAGCGCCGGGCTCATAGCGAACACCACCCGCTTCGCCTATCTGGGGCTTCTCGATCCCCCAAAGGACCTGTTGTATTCAGCAACCGAGATGGAGATCCCCCGCAAGATCCGTGTAATGCTCTATGACCCGAGCAAATCCTGGTCAACGGATATCATCCTGTCTCTGACCAGCGGGGAGATCGAGTCCCAGCGGGACATCGATCCAGAATTCGATGGACAAGTCCCGGTCCTGCTAGAGGAATTCGATACCGTAGAAGAAATCCTGGCCGCCGACGAAGGATGGATCAACGCTCTGGCCAGCCGCGGATTGACCCCGTCCCAAGTTCGCGTCGCGCCGCTGTCCGCCGGAGTCTTCGACTACGAGAACGAAGAGGGAAAGCGCCTGCTGCGCGGTCTTGGATTCGTGCAGAACTCCCCAGATGACCATGCTTGGGCGCACCCAATCGACCGGCTCGTCGCCTTCGTCGACCTGGAGAACTGCCGAGTGGACAGGCTCATCGATGACGGCCCGGTTCCCGTCCCCGAAATCAATGGAAATTACACTGATTCGGCCGTGCACGGCGAGCTCCGGGATGATATGAAACCCATCGAGATCACCCAGCCGGAAGGCGCCAGCTTCACGGTCGAGGGCAACCATCTCTCGTGGCTCGGCTGGGATCTGCGCGTAGGATTCGACGCCCGCGAGGGCTTGGTCCTGCACCAAATCCACCACACGCAGAATCAGAGACGCCGTTCGCTGATCCACCGGGCCTCCATTTCGGAAATGGTTGTCCCCTATGGCGACCCGGCACCCTACCGCAGCTGGCAGAACTATTTCGACACCGGCGAATACCTGGTGGGCCGCGATGCGAACTCGCTGAAGCTAGGTTGTGACTGCCTAGGCGAAATCCACTACATGTCCCCCGTGGTTGCCGATGACTTCGGCAACGCACGAGTCATCGAGAACGGCATCTGCATCCACGAGGAAGACGCCGGCATAGGCTGGAAGCACACCGATGAATGGGCCGGGTCAAACGAGGTGCGCCGCAACCGCCGACTTGTCGTGTCCTTCTTCACCACCGTGGGCAACTACGACTACGGCTTCTACTGGTACCTCTACCTGGATGGAACCATAGAATTCGAGGCCAAGGCCACCGGAATCGTATTCACCGCAGCGTTGCCGCACAAGGGATACAAGTATGCTTCGGAAATCGCGCCGGGCCTGGCTGCCCCATACCACCAGCATTTGTTCGGAGCCCGATTGGACATGATGCTCGACGGGCACACCAACGCCGTCGATGAGCTGGATGTAGTCCGCCTGCCCAAATCCTCGGAAAATCCGCATGGCAACGCGTTCGCCCAGAGCCGGTTGCGCTTGGGTCATGAGAAGCAGGCGGTGCGCGACGCCAACGCCGCAGCCGGTCGCATTTGGCAGGTGAGCAACCCCAATTCGCTGAACCAAGTAGGCGAGCCGGTGGGCTACACCCTATACCCGCAGAACAACCCGACCCTGGCCATGGCCGATGACTCGTCCATCGCCGCCCGAGCTGCTTTCACGCGCCACGACTTGTGGGTCACGCGCTTCGCCGAAGGCGAGCTCTACGCAGCCGGCGACCTGGTCAACCGCAATCCAGGCGGTGCGGGCCTGCCTGCATTCGTGGAAGCAGACAGGGATATCGACGGGCAAGACATAGTCCTGTGGCATTCCTTCGGCCTGACCCACTTCCCGCGTCCCGAGGACTGGCCGATTATGCCGGTGGATACCGTAGGTTTCTCGCTGAAGCCGCACGGGTTCTTCAATGAGAACCCGATGCTCAATATCCCGTCCTCGGCTGGCTCGCACTGTGCCACCGATGCCCCCGGCTCAGGCGGGCATTGCGGGGCTTAGCTCACGCGCACCTTCGAACATGCAAGGATAGTCAGGTGGTGGGGCCTTCAGGGTCCCAGCACCTGACCTTTTTCCACAGAGCCACCTGCGAATGGCCTTTACCGCCGGAAAGCTGCGTAACCATGCCCCGCCTTGTCGACCATGAAGAACGCCGTGCGGCAATAATCCGCACCACGTGGAACATCATTGCCACGAGAGGGATCGACAACGCGACGATGCGCGACATCGCCAGCGAATGCGGCTACGCCACGCCTGGAATTATTTCCCACTATTTCGCGAACAAGAACGAGCTGCTGCTCGCGGCTTACGAGCTGATCTGCCAGCATACCGACCAACGCATCGCGCGGGTCCTGAAATCCCGCCAAGGACTGGATGCCCTGTTGGCACTGTGCTTTGAAATCATCCCCGCCGACGAAATCACCACGAGCGAAGCCCGCGTTGCCATTGCCTTTTGGCAAAGGGCCCAGACCGATGAGGCCTTGCGCAGAATTGGAGCGGCAGCTCTCAACGGCTGGAAGGTTCAGATCATGCAGTGCCTGAACGCAGCTAAGACCCTTGGCGAAGTGCCCCGTGACTTGAATTTGAATCATGCTCGCAGCGAGCTGATAAATACCATGATGGGCTTGCACATCACCTCGATGCTGGATCCGGCGGAAGTCACGTCCTCACACCAACGGCATCTGCTCAAGAAAATGATTGACCGCTACCGGTCATCGAACTAGCGGATTACCGCGTGTTTTTGGCAAGGGAGATCGTAGCCCGTTCCGCGACCTGCGCGTGAACGGCTTCGGCCACCGCGCGCATTCTCCCGGTAGGTCGTTGCGAACGAAGGTAGGCAAGGACCGTGCGCAATTCCGGAACCTTGTCTGCAATCTCCACCATGGCCACCTGGTTGCCGTCGTAAGTCGACGAATGCGTTGGCCGCTGGTGGAGAATCGAGTAGCCGTGCGAGTGCGCTACGAAAGTTCGCACAGTTTCATAGCTCGCTGATTGGTATCGAACTTTTGGCTCCACACCTGCATTCCGGAGAATCGAGAGCATCAGTTCCCTGGAATGCGGCATGTCCAGCAAGATGAAAGGCTCGTCGCTCAGCTGCTGCAGCTTTAGGGCTGTTTCACCAGCCAACTCATGCTCCATGGGCAGCGCAATATAAGGCCTAGCGCTGCTGACGGTATTCATCGCTACATTTTCCGGCAGCCCCAATTCGTAACAGAGAGCCAGATCAGCCTGCCCCTCGCTCAAAGCCCTCGCACAGCCAGCTGCATCAGCTTCCAAAACCTCAAGCACAAGTTCCGGATGCTCGGCTTTGAGCCGACTTACCAGTTCTGGGATATGAAACGGTGCCAATGTGCTGAAGCAGGCCAGTCGCACCACTCCGGAAACTCTGGATTGGTCACCCTTTGCGTTCTCTACGATCTCTTCAAGATGTGCGAGCACCGCATTCGCGTCCTTCAGGAAGAGCTCCCCCGATTGGGTCAGCAATAGCCCCTTGGCACGCTGACGGATAAACAGCTGGGAACCGAGCTGTTTTTCCACCTGTGCCACAGCACTCGATACGGCTGACTGAGCGACCTTCAGCCGTTCAGCGGCGCCCGTCATCGACAGCTGTGCCGCTGCTTCGCTAAAGTACCTCAGCTGCGTCAACGTGATATCCATACGGCCAGTATAGAAGCCCTAAATCAGAAATAGCGATGAAATTTAGCAATTATCATCTAATAATGCGTTGATGCCTTCCATGCGATATGTCTAGTTGCTCAGGCTTTTCCCTTCTAGAGCCGTCGGCGAATCAGCGACTCGTCCAGATCCTTGATGCTCGCCGCGCCCATCAGCTGCATATTCACTTCCACTTCCTTGGCCAGCAATTCGATGGCACGGCTGACGCCTTCTTCTCCGCCAGCCATCAGGCCATAGAGGTAGGCGCGGCCAATCAGCACGAAGTCCGCTCCGGCGCACAGCGCGGCGACAATGTCCGCGCCGGACATGATGCCCGAATCCATGATGATTTCCATGTCCGCCCCGACCTCGGCACGCACTTCGCTCAGCGCCTCGAAAGCGATCGGTGCGCGGTCCAGCTGCCGGCCGCCGTGATTGGAAACCACCAGTCCGTCAGCACCGGCGGCCTGGGCCTTGGCAGCGTCCTCCCTGGTGAGCACGCCCTTGACGAAGAGCTTTCCCTTCCACAGCTCGCGGATCCACTTCAGATCCTCGAAGTCCAAAGAGGAATCGAACATGGAGTTGATGATGGTTGGCAGGTCTGCCGACGTATCCGACAGCGATGCGAACTTCAGCGAATCGGTGGTAAGGAAGTTGTACCACCATTCCGGGCGGTAGGACGCATCCAGCACGGTCTTCACGGTCAATTCCGGCGGGATCTTCATGCCGTTGCGGGTATCGCGGTGGCGCTGGCCAGCCACCGGGGTATCCACGGTGACCAGCAAGGTGTCATAGCCCGCTTCAGCAGCGCGTTCCACCAGCGCCCTGGACTTCTCCCGGTCCTTCCACAGGTAGAGCTGGAACCACTTGCGGCCCTCGGGCGCCGCCTCGGCGACCTCCTCGATGGAACGGGTGCCCATGGTGGACAGGCTGAAGGGAATCCCCGCCTTCTGGGCAGCCCGCGAGCCGCCGATTTCGCCTTCGGAGTGCATGAAGCGGGTGAAGCCGGTGGGGGCGATGCCGAAGGGCAGTGCCGATGGTGCACCGGCAATGGTGGTGGAAAGATCCGAGTGCGCGGTTCCGTGCAGGATTCGCGGCAACAGCTCGACGCCGTCGAACACCGCCCGGGCGCGGGTCGCGGTGATCTCGCGTCCGGCAGCGCCATCGACGTAGTCGAAGGCCGCGGTGGGGGTGCGGCGCTTGGCGATCTTGCGCAGATCCCAGATGTCGGCGGCACCGGCCAGGCGGGCGGCCCGACGGCTGGTGGAGGGGAGCTTGAACTTTATCAGGCTGACCAGTTCGGCCACGTCCGGCAGTTGGCGCTTGAGGTTACCCATGGATTGTTCCTTACTTCTGTGAAAAATTGTCGGTTTAGTACAGGGTGCGCGAGCTCGCGCGGGTGCCGATGAAGATCGCAATGGCCGAGGACAGGCAGCACAGGGCCAGGTATCCCGCTGGCATCACGATGGAGCCGTTGCCCGCTTGCAAGAGAGCGGCGGCAATCAGCGGCGAAAGACCGGCGACGATGGCGCCGTTCAATTCGCGCGCGATGGCAATCCCGGAGAAACGGACCGAGACGGGGAACAGCTCGGTGAGGAAGGCCCCTTGGGCACCGGAAGTGCACGGGATCACCAGCGCATAGCCGGCAGCGATGCCCAGGAAACCGAAGGCGAACTCGCCGGTGGAGATCATCGCGAAGATCGGGAACGCGAGAATGAAGCCGGAGATGTTTCCGGCCGCCAGGACCTTGGAAGCGCCGAACCGATCGGCCAGCCAGCCGCCCACCGGCGTGAGCAATACGGAGACCAAAGAGCCCAGGGTGACCGCCAGCAGCGCATGGCTGCGTTCCATGCCGCTGGTGACCATCAGGCTCAGCGCGAAGACCGCAAGGATGTAGTTGACTGCATTGTGCCCGGTGATGGCCAGGAAACCCAGGGCCACGCGGCGCCAGTGCCCGGCGAAAACCTGCACGATGGGAAGCTTGGCCTGCTGCTGGTTGGCACGGGCCGACGCCATGGCAGCGGCATAGTCCGGGGTCTCTTCCAGCTTGTTGCGGATGTAGATGGCCACCACGAACAGCAGTGCCGAGACCAGGAACGGGATGCGCCAGGCCCACCCGAGCAAGACCTCATCACCAGCCAGCGACACCAGGAAGAAGCACACGGTGGCCAGCGCGATGCCCAGCGGCGGGGTGGAGAGCACCAGCGAGGTGTAGAACCCGCGTTTTCTCGGCTCCACGTATTCGGCCACCAGCGTCATCGCCCCGGTCAGTTCCGCGCCGGCACCGAAGCCCTGGAGCAGGCGCAGCAGCACCAGCAGGACCACGGACCACACGCCCCAGCTCGCCGCCGTGGGCAGCAAGCCGATGCCCACGGTGGCCACGCCCATCAGGATGACCGAGAGCAGCATCGCTGGGCGGCGGCCGAACCGGTCCCCGAGGTGCCCGATGAGCACACCGCCCAGCGGGCGGGCCACGAAGCCCACCGCGAAGGTGGCAAAGGAGGCGATAGCTGCCGCCGAGTCGCCGGCCCCGGAGAAGAACAGCGGACCGATCACCACCGAAGCGGCCGCGCCATACAGCGCATAGTCATACCATTCGATGGCCGTGCCGAAGACGGAGGCGAACAGGGCTCGGCGCCGGTTGCGCGCTTGCTGCGTGCTGGCTGAGTTCTGGGTGATCGGCACAGTCGTAGTCCTTGCGATGAAGTAGTGTTCCCGTAAGATTCCTGAAATATATTTCATCCCAGACTAGAGTGTTGCTCAGAACGACACCTAGATCAGGTCGCTACGTTACGACCAGAAGAATCGGAGAACCATGGCCAGCTCGCTCTCCGAACAGCTCACGCTCACCTTGCGCGAACGCATCAACCGCGGAGAGCTCGCCCCCGGAACCTTGATCATCGAGCCGGCATTGGCCCAGGAGTTCGAAGTTTCCAAGACCCCGGTGCGCGAATCCCTGCGCCAGCTCACCAGCGAGGGCCTGCTGCAGGTCTTGCCCAAGAAGGGCTACCTGGTTTGCGCCATTTCCTTGAACGATGTCTATGAAGTGCTGGAACTGCGCAGCTTGCTCGAACCGCATGTGGCGGGACAGGTAGCCAGCATGCATTCGGCAGCGCTTGTCGTTTCCCTGGCCGGGCACCTTGAAGCCCAGGAAAGACTTTCGGTCAGCGATCCCATCGCCTCCATGCATGCCGCCCAGCGCTTCCATAGCGAGCTGGCAGCCGCATCGCGCAACTCGCGCCTTGTGGCCAGCTTGGAGAACTGCTTCACGCAAACTGCCCGCGCCCACTACGTTTTGCCGTCCATGCAGCCGTACATGTCCCAATCGGACGAGCTGGCCGAACACCAGGCCATCTTTGCCGCCATACAGAACTCGGATCCCGCGGCGGCCACCGAGGCCATGGCGGTGCATCTGGAATCCATCCGCCGAGCCATGCTGGGCCACCACTAGCTGCCAACCACTGGAGAACCATGGGAAAGACACATAGCATTGCCGTGCTTGCCGGCGATGGCATCGGCACCGAAGTCATGCCAGAGGGCCTGCGCGCGCTGAACGCGGCAGCCGAAGCCTTTGGCTTCCAGCTGGATACCACCGAATACGACTATGCCAACGCCGAGTACTATGCCAAGCACGGGCAGATGATGCCCGATAACTGGAAAGAGCAGATTGGCGCGCATGACGCAATCTTCTTCGGCGCTGTTGGCTGGCCGGACACCGTGCCGGATCATGTTTCCCTCTGGGGCAGCCTGCTGCAATTCCGCCAGCACTTCGACCAGTACGTGAACCTGCGTCCGGTCAAGCTCCTGGACGGGGTCAAGAGCCCCTTGGCAGACCGCAGGCCAGGGGACGTGGACTTCTTCGTGGTCCGCGAGAACACGGAGGGCGAATACTCATCCATCGGCGGCAAGATCTTCGAAGGCACCGAACGTGAGACCGTCATCCAGGAAACGGTAATGACCCGTACCGGAATCGACCGCATCCTCAAATACGCTTTCGAGCTCTCGCAGACCCGTGGCGCCAAGCACCTGACCAGCGCCACCAAGTCCAATGGCATCAAGATCTCCATGCCGTACTGGGATGAACGTGTCGAGCAGATGGCGCAGAAATACCCGGATATCAAAGTGGACAAATTCCACATCGATATCCTCACGGCTAACTTCGTGCTGCACCCGGACTGGTTCGATGTGGTGGTAGCCAGCAACCTGTTCGGCGATATCCTTTCGGACCTCGGTCCTGCGGTGACCGGAACCATCGGCATTGCCCCCAGCGGCAATATCAACCCGGAGCGCAGGTTCCCGAGCCTCTTTGAACCGGTGCACGGTTCCGCCCCGGACATCGCGGGCAAGGGCATTGCCAATCCGATCGGGCAGATCTGGAGCGCATCGATGATGCTGGACCACCTTGGCGAGCACCAGGCAGCGAAGTGCGTGCAGTCGGCCTTCGAGGCAGTCATTGCCCAGCGCGACAGCTCGTTGCTCACCCCGGATTTGGGTGGCCTGGGCACCACCAGTTCGCTGGGACATGCGGTAGCGGACGAGATTACCGCCCAGGCGCTGAAGCTCCAGAAATAGCCTATGGCGTGCGGCCAGGCGGCCTGGTTTCAGCTGCCCAACCGCATCCATGCGGTGTTCCTGGCACGCAGGGACAGGCTCACGCCGCGAGCTGCCATGTAGCCGATGGCGAAAGCGACCCAAATCCATAGAATCGCTGAAGTGGAGTCCTGGGCGAAGACCTGGATCGCCCAGAGCATCGGTACGTAAACCACGAGGTTGATGACGCCAACCAAGCCGAGGTAGCGGGCATCCCCAGCACCGATGAGCACGCCGTCCAGGACGAACACCAGGCCGCACAACGGCTGGGACAATGCCAGTATCCACAGGCCAACGGTGGTCAGCTGGCGGATCTGCTCGTCCGGGGTGAAGATCATCGGGAAGACCCACGAAGTGGCGAACAGCAGGATGCCGGTGACCACGCCGAAGTAGATGCCCCAGCGGCTCATGATGCCGGTGAGCTTGCGGACCTGCCCGGCATCCCCGCGGCCTAGTTCTTGGCCAATCATGGCCTGGGCCGCAATGGCCAACGCATCCAGCGCAAAGGCCAGGAAACTGAAGATGGTGAAGACCAGCTGGTGCGCGGCCAGCGTTTGGGTGCCGGCGTTGGTGGCAACGAAAACCGTGAGCAGCAAAGCGGCACGCATGCTCAGGTTGCGCAGCATCAGCCATGAACCGACTTGCCCGGTGGAGATGAACCCGGACCAGCTCGGCGCCATGGAGATTCCTTGCTTGCGAATTCTTGGCAGGATCATCCACAAATAGACCACTGCCATCATCCACTGGGCAATCGATGTGCCAAGAGCGGCACCGGCTACGGACATGTCGGCCCAGTAGACCAGGACGAAATTCAGGACGATGTTCAACCCGAAGCCGGCGGTAGCAACGATCAACGGTGTTTTCGTGTCCTGCATGCCACGCAGCACGCCGGTGGCTGCCAGGACCAGCAGCATCGCAGTCAAGCCGGGCATCGAATAGTTGATGTAATCGACGGCGAATTCAGCGGTTTGCCCTTCGCCTCTCATCAAGCCGACGAGGCTCTCGGCGCTGAAGTATCCAAGCAGCGACAGCGACACCCCGAGGACTACGGCAAACCACATGCCATCACGGCCCGCCGCCATGGCCTTGCCTGGATTGCCGGCGCCCAGGGCTCTGGCTACAGCTGGGGTGGTGGCGTAGGCCAAGAAGATCATCAACCCCACCGCTGTGTGCAGCACCGTGGTGCCCAGTGCGGCACCGGCCAGCTCGGCCACGCCAAGGTGGCCCACGATGGCCGAATCGGCCATCAAGAACAGCGGCTCGGCGATCAGTGCGCCCAGGGCGGGAACGGCCAGGGCAAGGATCTGCCGGCCCATGCTCCGCGGGGATTCGGTGGGGGTTGAAGGATTCACAATCCCAACTCTACGAAGCAGCGTGGACTTTCACCATTTGCGTCCCCGGCAAGAGGATTTCTGGCGCGGATCCCTTTCCTGCTTCTGGGGCCAGTACTAGGTTTGGAAGCAAGCAGGGCACCGCCCGCACCGTTTATAGAAAACAGGTTTACCCATGGGACAAGAACAGCTTGGTCATTGGCAATGCGCAGGCTGCGCCGTGGAATTCCCGCCGGGCGCGCAACCCACCGGCACCTGCCCCATCTGCGCCGATGAACGCCAATACATTCCGGGCGGAACCCAGCGCTGGGTGCGCACCGAAGAACTAGCAGCAGCCGGCCATCAACTGACGATCACTTCCCTCGAACCGGGGCTGCATGCGATTGCTTCTCCCGAAATCGGTATTGGCCAAAGCTCCTTGCTCGTGGAGAGCACCGCGGGCAACTTGCTCTTCGACGTGCCCGGGCTGATTACCGAACAGATCATTGATTGGCTGAAAAGCCGTGGAAAGCTGGCGGCGATTGTCGCGAGCCATCCGCATATGTATGGGGTGCAGCATCAATACAGCCAGGCGCTGGGAGATGTTCCGATCTTCGTCGCCGAGAAGGATGCGCAGTGGGTCCAGTATTCCTCTGCCGCGATCAGGACATGGTCCGGACCCTTTGAGGTGCTGCCCGGGATCAGGCTGATGCAGCTCGGCGGCCACTTCCCGGGCAGCACTGTGGCTCTCTGGGAAGCGGGTGCCGATGGCAGTGGAGTCCTGCTGGCTGGCGACGCGATTTTCCCCGTGGCGGATGGCAACGTGACCTTCCTGCGCAGCTACCCCAACCGCATCCCGCTCTCGGCTGCCGTGGTGCGGCGCTTGGCCAAGGGATTGGAGCGGTTGAAGTTCGACCGGCTCTACAACAACTTCGCGGCCTGTGTTCAGGCTGATGCCCACCGGATTGTCCAATTCTCTGCGGAACGCTATGCCCGTTGGGTGTCAGGAGATTTCGACGACCTGACCTGAGATCCCAGGTAATAGTTAGTATTCCTGGTGCGGAATATGATTTACCTGCGAACGGAAGGGTCTTTTTTGGAGAGCAAGGATGCCAAGACCAGGGCAACCACCTGCAACGCACCAACGCAGAGCACGACGCTGGCCCACCCATGGTGCATGAAGGGGATGCCTATGAGCCAGCCAAGCAGTGATGAGCCCACGTAGTAGAACAGGTTGTACAGGCTGGAGGCTTGGGCCCGGGCCTCGGTGGCCAGGACCGGAACCCATCCGCTGGCGACCGCGTGGGCGGCGAAGAAACCAGCGGTGAAGATCAGCAACCCGGCGATGATTACGACCAGGTTCCCAGCCAGTGTCAGCAGCAGGCCAAGGGCGCTGGAAAGAATGCTGATGCGCAGCGTATTCCGGCGTCCGGCCCTGGCCACGAATTTGCTGCTGGCCACCGAGGTGTAGGTTCCAGAGAGGTAGGCCAGGAAGACCAGTGCTGCCCACGAGGCTGGAATCAGGTAGGGCGGTGCTTCCAGCCGGAAAGCCAGGTAGTTGTAGACGGCGACGAATCCGCCCATGAGCAAGAAGCCCTGGGCATAGACCAGGGCCATCTTGCCGTGCAACGCATGCGCGAACTTCCTGGCGATGCTGCGCAGATTCTGGTCGTGGATGGGGTCGAAGCCCTGGGCGCTGGGCGCCTTGAACAGGAAGAACAGCGTCGCCAGGCCGGCCATGATGCTCACTGCCGCGATCCCCCAGCGCCAGCCGGCGGGGTCTGCGACAAAGCTGGCGACCAAGCGGCCGGCCAACCCGCCAAGGGTGGTTCCGGAGATATAGGTGCCGCTGGCCACGGCAACGGCTCGCGGATTGACCTCGTCGACGAGGAAGGCCAGTGCAGAGCCTGGGACACCCGCCAAGGCGATTCCCTCGAAGAAGCGGATCGCCACCAGGAACTCGAAGCTTGGCGACAGGCAGCTGAGCAGTCCCAGGGCTACCGAAGAAATCAGGGCGATGCTGATGACCTTGCGGCGCCCGAAGCGGTCGGAGATGATGGCCCATGGAGTCACGGCCAAGGCCAAGCCCAGGGTCGCTGACGAAACGGCAAGCGCTGTTCGCGATGACGTGATGTCGAAATAGCCGGCGATCACGGGCAGTAGCCCCTGCACCGCATACAGCTGGGAGAACGTGGCCACGCCGCCGGCAAAAAGTGCCAGCAGCATGCCTCGATAGGCGGGGGTGTTAGGTTCGAGTCCGGTAAAAGCCACTGCCTAGGCTCCGGTAGGAAGCAGCGGGTAGATCAGGTACACCACCAGCAGCGCCACGGCATTGTTGATGACATGCAGCATGTAGGAGTAAGCCAGCGACTTGCCGCTGAGGATGTAGGCAACACCCATCATGACGCCCAGCATGAAGTACGGGACGACCTCCAGCCACGAGCCGATGCCCGCTCCTATGAAGTGGATGCTGGTGAACAGCACCGTGGAGAGCAGTGCGCAGAGCCAGACATTGATCCTGCGTGAAAGCTTGCCAATGAGCAGATGGCGGAACAGGTATTCCTCGACGAATGGGCCGAAGAGCGCGGTGACGACCAGCATTACCGGCAGTGGCACCGTTCCGGCCATGGATTCCAGGGCCGCCTGGTTCTCGCTGGTGGCCGCTTGGCCCGTCAAGGCGGCGATGATCCCGTTGGCCATGATGGTCAGGAACCAGCCACCGGGCAGCATCAGCCATTTGGCCCAGGGGTGGTACCTCATGGTCTTGAACGACTCGAAGAACTGCGGGCCGCATTGGATCATCGCGAGAATGAAGAAGGTGACATACAGGATCAGGTTGATCCCGAACAGCGCCTGCTCCTGGGTGGAGAAGGCGCTCATGTATCCCGGGATCAAGCCGATGAGGCCTGCCGCGCCCCCGACAAAGAAGACGAGGTAGGCAAGAACGGTCCAGAAGTCGCCCTTGGTGAATGGCCCTGCATCAAATACACGCTGTCTGCGTCGGGGAACAACAGGATAGTTCGGGTAGTCAGGCAGCTGGTGCATGTCCCCTAGCCTATCTGCCTCTGCTGGGGATCCATGGCGTTTGGGGGGTGACGCACTCAAACAAATGGGCCTTGGAATGTTTCGCACGGGTGTGAACATTCCAAGGCCCGTGAAGCTGCAGGCACTCAGTCCGGATTACTTCTGGTCGAAGCCCTCGCGGGTTGCGGCCTTCACCGATGGCTCAAGCATTTTGTAGGTGGCGCCGGCGATGATGGCGCCGATGATTGGCGCAACGATGAACAGCCAGACCTGGCCCAGCGCCTCGCCTCCCGCGAACCAGGCCACGCCCAGCGAACGAGCAGGGTTGACCGAGGTGTTGGTGATCGGGATGGAGGCCAGATGGATCAAGGTCAGCGACAGGCCGATGGCCAGGGGCGCGAAGCCCTTGGGAGCACGGCGGTCGGTGGATCCCAGAATGACGTACAGGAAGATGGCGGTCAGCACGATCTCGGCCACCAGCGCGGCCATCATCGAGTAGCCATCCGGTGAGCGGTCCCCGTAGCCGTTGCTGGCGAAGCCGGATTCAACGGCGTTGAATCCGTCCTTGCCGCTGGCGATCCAGTACAGCACCGCGCCGGCGGCCGAAGCCGCAATGATCTGCGTGATGATGTAGGTCGGGACGTCCTTCCAGGCGGTGCGCCCCGCGACAGCGGTACCCAAGGTGACGGCCGGGTTGAAGTGGCCACCGGAGATGTGGCCGACCGCGTAGGCCATGACCAGCACGGTCAGGCCGAAAGCCATGGCAACCCCCAGGAAGCCGATGCCCATGTTGACCGTTGAATCGGAAATCACCTTGGCTGCGAAAATCGCCGATCCGCACCCGCCGAAGACGAGAACGAAGGTTCCCAGGAATTCGGCAGTGATCTTGGCGCCGGTCGTCGGCGCAGACGTTTCTGACATGTTTTGTTCCCTTCCTCAAAATGAAGCGAGTTCCACGACAGCAAGCCGTGTCCTAAGGCTACTGGGAGAACTCCCGCTTGGATAGACATCCGACACCTATTTTGAAGAATGATTCACTATCGTTCATGACTTGGAAATTATTTGCCGACATACTCGAAGTGCCATGCTTCCGCGTACGGATTTCTGCTTCCATTGGCGCGGAATTCTTCCAGATTTTTCCGGTGGGTCCAGTTGTATTTCTTGGAGTTGGCTTTCAGCCACTTGTAGTACTTCCCCTTGAACGAATAGTTGTAGGTCTCCGGCACATCGATGGCCAATCCCCAACCATGGTTCGAGGTGCCCGGCTTGGCCGCGATGTAGTGGCCGAGCTCCTGGTAGAGGAATTTCTGCGTATCCAGGGTGCGGTAGGCCAGATCGATATCCAGATTCTTCCCGAATTTCTTCTTGAAGGCCGCGTTCAACCGGGCCAGGTCCGCAGCTGCCGGGGCGGCGATGAGCGTTTTCTCCTTGTCCCAGTGCAGGGCCAGCAGCATCGACGCGGGCAGCTTCCCGTTGGCCTGCTTCATTACCGTGGCGCGAGTGATTTTCGAAGTGTTGCTGGTTTTGGCGTTGGTACTGCGCTTCAGTGCCGAGGCTTTCATCCAGCCATCTGCCCCCCTGGGTGCGCACGAAGTACCAGCCGGAGACCTGGCCGGCTTTCTGTTCCCAGGCCTTATCCCGATAGGCGATCGAGTTCTTCGGGATGTCGCCGATGCGTTTCTTGCCCTTGACCGAAGCCAACAGGTCTGCCCCGGACGGCTTGGTGAAGTAGCGGTCAGACAGGCCTGCGCGATTGGTGGTGAACGGGCCTGCGTCGATGGCGCAGCCCTTGGAACAGGTCGTGACGTACGCGCCGGAGATCCATCCGGTCTTGCCCTGGGTGGAAATCTTGTACCAGCCGTTGGCTGCCTTGGAACTCGTGTAGGCTGGCTGCCCTTTGTTGATCTTCCCGATGATGGTGTGCCCGGTTCCCGCCCCCTTGCGGATATTCATCGTCGATTTCGGGGTGACCCACAGCTTCACGCTTTTCACCCGCTTCGACTTTCCGCCGGTGCCGGCGGTCTTGGTGACCTTGGTGTATTTGTTGGAGATCCGCCCGGACTTCTTGTTGTACGTAACCTGGTACCAGCCGTTGGAAGCTTGGGACTTGACGGTGACGGTCTTGTTTTTCGGGATGGTCAAGATGACGCGGAACTTGGTGCTGGAACCGGAGCGCATATTCAGGTTGTTGGTGGTCTTGACCTGCGCCGCCCGCTTGGCGGCGGGCACCTGCAGCGTGCCGTGCACCGCAAGCGACGCGGATGGGGCAGCGGCTGGGAGCGGCTGGGAGCGGCTGGGAGCGGCTGTGCGGCGCTGGCTGGCACCAGGCCGCCCAAGGCCAGCGCACCGGCCAGCAGCGCGCCTGCAGTTGAAACCGCGAATCGTCGAGCTGAACTGAAATGTGTTTTCACGGCGGTAGGACCTTCCATGAGGCGCAGGCTTAGCTGGTGTCCTGCGCAAAGCCGTTCTCGGTGTGAGCGAGGTTGCCGATTCGATGCCTGACCTGCTTAATAATGCAACGTCCACGCCGAATCCTAAACATGGTTAGCGGGGTTTGCGATCAAAGAGCTGCGCACCGAGGATGCCAGCCAGCACGCCCAGCATGTTGCCAGAGGCGCGTTCCCACAGGACGTCAGCGTTGACGCTCGGGTCGGCAAGCTCCAGCATCAGCATGATCAGAGGAGTGAAAAAGCTCAGCGCCAGCCCGTAATTGCGGGTCATGTAGCCCTCGGTGGGGAACATCAGCGCGATGATCACCAGTCCCAGGGCCAGCTCCGGCAGCTGCAGATAGTAGATACCCAGCAGCACCCCCAGTCCGGCCACGGTGCCGGCCACGCGGTGCACTCCCCTGCTCAGGCGGCCACGGGCGTTGCCCGCCGCCAGCGGCACGACCGAACCGGCCATGACCCATTGCAAGTGCTCCAGCTGCAGCCCGATGGCCAGGGTTCCTGCCAGCAACACCACGCTGGCATAGCAGGCGGCGCGGCGCAGCGCCTTGGGCCAGCCGATCGGATCATGCCCGGGAAACCCCCTGGACGCGGAGCCGAACCTGGCAGTCTGCCCCAAAATAATGCAGAACAGCGCGGTGAACACGAACGCTGCCAGGCCCGCCATGGACGGCGATTGCCCCACCGGGAGACTGGCCAGCGCCCCGAAGGCGAACACCGGGAAAAACGAGCCACCCGGCTTCAGCCCGTAGCGGTCGGTGGTCAGCGAACTGGTGCACGCCCAGAAGATCCCCCCGGCGAGTAGCTCCCAGCCGTCCATTCCCCACGGCGCGATGACAATGCCGGTAACGCCAGCGCACAGCATCATGGTTCCGGCCAGGACCTGGTCCTTGAGACGCTTCATCCGGTGCGGGCTGCGGCCATACATGCCAACCACCGACCCGAAGACCGCGTAGACCATGAGGTCCGCACGCCCCAAGAACAGCAGCGCGGTGCCGGGAATCGCCAGTCCAAAGCCGACACGCAGTGCGGGGCGGATCTCGGGGCTGTGGGATATCACAAAACCGCGCCACGCCGCGGTGGCCAACGCCGGGTTCAGGATTCTTGTTTTCGGCGTGCTGGCCTGCTCGGTCGGCACATTCCGGAAGTTCGCCATGATCGCTCCTTTGTGGGTCGCTCAGCTTCCTTCGAAAAGGAGCGGTGCTGCCACTTCAGAGTTGCATCAACGCATTGATCGTGTCCAAGTATTATTTTTGATGGTTCAATCGGAAAAAACTATCATGCCAGGTCAAGGTCTTTTGTGACGGGGGGATAGGTGTCGCCTGTCGCAGAGAGCAATGCGCGCAACATGAGCGGCAGCGGCTGGCGCTCGGCGATAACCAAGCTGATCTGGCTGGTGATCCCGGGACTGGCAAGGGGCGTCCGGACCAGACCTGGCATCTCGCCCAGGGGGTCGAGCCACTGCCTCGGGACCACGCTCGCCCACCGGCCGGTGGCAACCTGCGCCAGCAGCGTGATCATCGAATCGCATTCGATGCGCGGCTCGGCGCTGCGCCCATGGGAGGCCAGCACGTCGTCCAGCAGCTGGCGGCCGCGCATGGAGGAATCCAGCAGGCACAGCGGCAGCGCGAGCACTTCGTCCACGGCGGTCGGCTCCCCCGCGCCCGCGAACATGCCCTCCTTGGTGACCAGCACGTGTTCCTCCCGGTACAACGGAAGCGCGAGCAGCCCGCCCAACTCCGCAGGGTCCGCGTAGACCAGCCCCGCATCGAGTTCGAAGCCGCGGACCTGGGCAATGATGTCGGTGGAGCGCAGGCTGCCATGGACGCGGACCCTGGCCTTCGGGTTGGCACGGGCGAAGGCATCGGTCAGCTGCGCGACCGTCGAAGACGCGGCGGGCACCACGCCCAGGCGCAGCGTGCCGGTCAGCCCGGACTGCAGCGCCGCCACTTCCTGGGTCAGCGCATCGCGGTCCGCCAGCAGGCGCTGGGCCCAGCGCAGCACCGTTTCACCTTCCGGGGTCAGCCCCTGGAACGCGTGTCCGCGGCGCACCAGCGGCACCCCGAGCCCGGCTTCAAGCTTCCTGATGGATTCGGACAGCGCCGGCTGGGAAATGCGGCATTCCTGGGCGGCCCGCGCGAAATGCTGTTCCCTGGCCAGTGCCACGAAGTATTCCAACTGCCTTAACATCACCTGTCCATTGCACCACGCGCGCCGCGGATCTCACGGCCGGGGCAGGCAAAAACCGGCGCTGTGCAGAAAGCTTCTGCTGCACAGCGCCGGTTTCGGCATTTCAGTGCGCAGACCTCCGGCCAGCTGCTATTTGGAGATCTTTCCCGACATTCCAGCCAAGGCCCGAATGACCACCGGCTTGCAGGCGAACCATGCTCCAGCGGTGACCGCAACGGCCACCAGGAACATGATGACGCCCATCCAGCCGTCGTCGCTGCGGGCGGCGAACATGTGGTTCAGATTCGCCCGCGCACCGGTGAGCAGCACCAGCAGCACATGCATCACCAGGAAGCCGACGAAGAACAACATGGCCGGGAAGTGCACCTTGCGCGCGGCTTCCATGGGCAGCGCCTTGTCCAGCTTGGCCGGCCAGGCCGGGGACATGCGCAGCCCGGTGATGGCGGAGACCGGGGCGGCCAGGAACACGATCGCGAAGTAGGCCAAGACCTGCAGCGCGTTGTAGTTCAGCCAGCCGTTTTCGCTCGGCCAGTCCAGCGACAGGTACTGCACGCCGGCGCTGAGCGCGTTCGGGAAGATGTCCCAGCTGGTAGGCACGATGCGCATCCATGCGCCGGTGGCGAACAGCAGCACAATGAACACCACGCCGTTGACGATCCACAGCACGTCCAGGCTCAGATGCAGCCAGATTTCCAGGCTGATCTTCTTCGGCTTGGTTCTGGTCTTGAACAGCCCGGTGTTGTTCCGGGTCCAGTAGGCCTTCGGCCTGGCGGTGGTGCGGCTCAGCCAGCCGGAGCGGATGATCAGCACCATGAAGAAGACGTTCAGGAAGTGCTGCCAGCCCAGCCAGGCCGGGATGCCGGTGGGCGCGTACTCCGGCAGTTCCGAGTGCCCCGGGTAGGCGCCAATGAATTGCTCCCCCGCTCCGGTTCCACGCCACCAGCGGGCGGCCAGCACTAGCAGGGCCAGGGCAACCACCACTCCGACGGCGATCCAGATCTTTTTCAGCGCCGGGTTGCCCGCCGTCGCGGCCGTGCGGGCGCCCTCCTTGGTTGTCAGCGACATGGAAACGACTCTCCTTGGTCTAGCCGGCGTTGGCCAGCTGCTTGGCCTCCAGCAGCTCGGTGAGCTGCGGGAGGATCTCGAAGAGGTCGCCCACGATGCCGAAGTCGGCGATGTCGAAGATCGGCGCGTCCTCATCCTTGTTGATGGCCACGATGCGCTTGGCGGTCTGCATGCCGGCAAGGTGCTGGATGGCCCCGGAGATGCCCACTGCCACGTAGAGGTCCGGCGAGACGCTGACGCCGGTCTGCCCGACCTGGTGGTTCTGCGGGATATAGCCGGAGTCCACGGCGGCGCGCGAAGCGCCCAGTCCTGCACCCAGCGAGTCGGCGAGCGCCTCGATGAGCGCGAAGTTCTCCTTCGAGGCCACGCCGCGGCCGCCGGAGACCACGATCTTGGCGGCGCGCAGCTCCGGGCGGGAGGAGGCTGCGGCCAGCGCGGTCACGGATTCGATTTCCGCGGAGGCGTTGGTGGCCACCTCGATGGCGGCGGAGTCCACCTGGGCGGTTGCGGCCGGCAGCGGTGCAGCGCCGCTGGAGGCCACGGTGATCAGCGGGATGCCGGCGCCCGCAGTGGATTCGGTGACGTAGGTGCCGCCGAAGACCGAGTGCGAGGCGGCGATGCGGCCGTCGCGCTGCTGCAGCTCGACGGCTTCGAGCACCACCGGGTTGCCGGTGCGCACCGACAGCCGGCCGATGGCCTCGCGGGCCAAGGCGCTATTCGAGGCAAGCACGGCGGCCGGGGCGTAGGCATCGATGGCCGCCTGCAGGGCGGAGACGGCGCTGGCTGCCGGGTGGGCGCCGGCCAGCTCGGTTTCGCCGATGAAGACCTGTGCGGCCCCCTGCGCGCCGATCGCTGCGGCGGTGCCGTCGCGGTCCGCGGCGGCGGCCACTGCCACCGGGGTGCCCAGCTGCGCTGCCAGGGCCAGCAGGTGTGCCCCGCTGGAGGCCGGGGTGCCGTTCTCGCCCAGTTCGATGTGTACCAGGATGTTAGTCATGTCGTTGGTTCCTTAGATCAGCTTCTCGGCGGCCAGGTAGGCGGCAAGTTCCTGCGCCGCCTGTCCCTCGTCGATGATTTTGACGCCGGCGGTGCGGGCGGGGCGGGCAGCGGAGGACAGCACCAGATTGCCCGCGGCGTGCTCCGGCGCGCCCATGCCCAGCTCGGCGGTGCCCTGCACGGTGACCGGCTTGCGCTTTGCGGCCAGGATGCCCTTGAACTTCGGGAAGCGCGCCTCGCCCATGGCCTCGGCCACGGAGATGACGGCCGGTGTGGTCGCGCGCAGCGCGGTGGTGCCCGAGGCGTCTAAGCGGGTGCCGCGCACGGTGCCGCCGGTGATCTCCAGGGTGCTCAGCGGGCCGAGGAACGGAAAATTGAGCAATTCGGCGATCATTGCCGGGACCACGCCGCCGCGTCCGTCGGTGGACTCGTTGCCGGCCACGATCAAATCGGCATGGAAACCGGTCAGCGCTTGGGCCAGCGCCCGGGCGGTGGCCAGCGCATCGGAGCCGGCAAGTGCGTCGTCCTGCACGTGCACCGCCTTGTCGGCGCCCATGCTCAGTGCCTTGCGCAGCGCTTCGTTGGCGGCGGCCGGGCCCATGGTCACCACGGTGATCTCCACCGACTTGTCCGCGTCCTTCTGCTTCAGCGCGGCTTCCAGCGCGCGTTCGGTGATCTCGTCGATCACGCGGTCGCTGGCGTCGCGATCTGCCCGTCCGTCGGAGGTGAGTTGGCGGCCTTCTTCGGTGTCCGGCACCTGCTTGATCAGCACTGCAATCTTCATGGTTTGCTCTTTTCTCGGTTCGGTTCCGCACCCATCGGCTGCTGGGCCAGGGGGTGCGTTCGCGGTATGGCCGCGGGCGCTGCCTGTGCGCCCTGCGCAGCCGCGTGGCGCGGGTCACGTTTCTGAAATACTATAACTAGATTCCAGTTTTTGTCTAGGGTGGGGTGTGGCCACGTTCCCGCTGCGACCGCACCCCGCCCGCGATGGCTTATTCAGCCCTGCGCCGGCTGGCGGTCGCGCGGAGGCAGCCACAGCCCGCGGGCCTGGGCCACGACCTGGCCGCCGGCCTCGATCTGTCCCCTGACCCAGATCTTGCGGCCGTCGATTTCCTCGACCCAAGCGGTCAACTCCAGCTCTTCGAACAGCGGGACCGCGTGGTCGTAGTCCACGGTCAGCGACCGCGTGAATATCCACTGGGACACGGTGCCGGCGGCGAAGCCCATCAGGTGGTCCAGCAGCGTGGCCACCCATCCCCCGTGCACCCGGCCCGGAGGGCCCTGGTAGGGCAGGCCCAGCCGGGTGGTGGTGCGCACGCCGGTCTGCCCGTCCATGCGCATCGACAACGGCGGGGCCATCGGGTTCAGCACCCCGGACACCGGCGAGCGGTCCATGTATTCGCTGCCGCGCTCGCCGAACGGGTCCACGACCATTTCGCGCTCCTCGGCGACGGCGCCGCGCAGCAGTTCAAGCACGCCATCCAGGCGTTCGCCCAGTTCGTGGGCCACCTTGGTGTCCACCGGAAGCCGGACCATCGCATCGAGCAGCTCGCGCACCTGCCCGGCGGCGTCCAACAACTTTTCCCCGCCGGCCTCGCGAACCTGCGTTCCTCCGTCCGGCAGGGCTACCTGCCTAGTCATTGCTCAGGATCAATGCGCTCGTCGGCACGCCGGTGCCGGCCGTGACCAGCACGTTGCGGGCGTTGGCCACCTGGTTCACCGCGGTGCCGCGCAGCTGGCGCACGCCCTCGGCGATGCCGTTCATGCCGTGGATGTAGGCTTCGCCCAGCTGGCCGCCGTTGGTGTTGATCGGCAGGCGCCCGCCCAGCTCGATGGCGCCGTTCTTGATGAAGTCCTTGGCCTCGCCGCGGCCGCAGAAGCCGAATTCCTCCAGCTGCGCGAGCACGAACGGGGTGAAGTGGTCGTAGAGCACCGCGGTGTCGATGTCCTCCGGGCGCAACCCGGTGTCGTTCCACAGCTGGCGTGCCACATTGCCCATCTCCGGCAGTGCGCGGTCGCCGTCCTTGCGGTAGTAGCTGACCATGGTGTGCTGGTCGTAGGCCGCGCCCTGGGCGGCTGCGCGGATGGTCACGGCCTTGCCTGGCAGGTCCTTGGCGCGTTCCGGGGTAGTGATGACGAACGCCTGGCCGCCGTCGGATTCCTGGCAGCAGTCCAGCAGGTGCAGCGGATCGGCGATCCAGCGCGAGCTCTGGTGGTCTTCCAGGGTGATCGGCTTTTCGTAGAACCAGGCCTTGGGGTTGGTGGCCGCATGCTTGCGGTCTGCCACTGCCACGCGGCCGAAGTCCTCGGAGGTGGCGCCGGTCAGGTGCATGTAGCGCTGGGCGAACATTCCGACCCAGGAGGCAGGGGTCATCAGGCCGAAGGGCAGGGTCCAAGCGTAGGCGGCGGCGCGGGCATCCGGGGCCATGCCCTCAGTGCTCATCGCCGCGCCGAAGCGAGCGCCGGAGCGCTCGTTGAAGGCACGATAGCAGACCACGGTCTTGGCCACACCGGTGGCCACAGCCATCGCCGCGTGCAGGATGGTGCCGGCGGCGGCGCCTCCCCCGTAGTCCACATGGCTGAAGAAATTCAGCTCCTTGCATCCCAGGCCGCGGGCTACCTCGATGGCCGGGTTGGTGTCCATGGAGTAGGTGACCATGCCGTCCACGTCCTGCGGCTTCACCCCGGCGTCGCGGCAAGCGGCCAGGGCGGCCTCCTGGGCCAGCTGCAGCTCGGAGCGGCCGGAGTTCTTGGAGAACTCGGTTGCGCCGATGCCTACGATGACTGCCTTATTCAGCAGGTTGCTCATGCCGATTCCCCTTTCGATGGGATCGCAATCTCCACGGTGCCCGTCACATGCGGGCCCAGGGAGTTGGTGCCGATGACCTTCACCACGACGTGCTTGCCCTCGGCGGACTCGACAGTGCCGGTGAAGACCATTTCGTCGCCGGGGAAATTGGTGGCGCCCAGGCGGATGCTGATCCGGCCCACGCGGGCGGCCGGTCCGGCCCATTCGCCCACGTAGCGGTTGACCAGCGCGTTGGTGGTCAGGATATTCATGAAGACGTTCGGGGTGCCGGCCGCCTCGGCTACTTCCTTGTCGTGGTGCACCTTCTGGAAGTCGCGGGTGGCGATGGCCCCGGTGACGATCAGCGTGGCGGTGATAGGGATGCGCAGCTCGGGCAGCTGCGTGCCGGCTTCGATGCCGGTGCGGGCCGCGGTACCTACGGTGCTCATGCCGCACCCCCTGCCACACGGGCTACCGGGAGGACCAGGTCCGCGTCCATGCGCTCGGCGGTGACGTTCACCGGCATGCCGATCTGCACGTCCTCGCGGGCCACGCCCTCGAGGTTCATGACCACGCGGGCGCCCTCCTCCAATTCCACCACTGCCACGATGTAGCCCGGCTCGAACGGCGGGACGATCGGGTGGTACATGACCACGTAGCTGTGCAGGATGCCGCGGCCGGACATGGTTTTCGGGGACCAGTGCAGCGAGTTGCATTCGGGGCACATCGGCACCGGCGGGTGGCGCAGCTCGTTGCAGGTATCGCAATGCTGGATGGACAGTTCGCCGCGCTCGTTCAGGGATTCGAAGAAGAAGGCGTTGTCCAGGTTGATGGCCGGGCGGGGACGCAGGGCCTGGCTCTTGGCCGTGGCCGGGGTCTCGGTCAGCGTTTCGCTCATTACGAGTTCCTCTTTTCAGGGTTGTACCACAGGGTCCGGAAGCGCATGGTGCCCACGCGTTCGCCCTGCTGGTCGGTGTAGGTGGTCAGCGTGGTGATGAAGTAGCCCTCGCCCAGGCCGGTCTGCTTGGGACCGACGAAGGATTCGACCTTCTCGCGGGCCGTCAGCAGGTCGCCGGGGACCAGGTAGCGGTCGTATTCCTGGTCGCAGTTCACCGCCACGACCTTCGGATAGCCGCAGTCGGCCAAGTGGGCGTAGGCGCGGTCCACGTCGGATTCGATGTCCGGGTCCGAGGGGTTGATCATGTTCCAGACCTGCAGCGCCGAGGGCGGGGCCACGACGTCCGGGTGCCCGGTGGCGCGGGCGGCCTCGGGATCCAGGTAGATCGGGTTGGTTTCCTCCATCGCGTCGCACAGGTGGTGGATCATGGGCCGGTTGACCTCGTCGCGGGCGACGCTGATCCTCTCGTTGCCGGCGGCGATCATCTCGCCGATCAGGACAGTGGGATCCTGGCTCATACTCTCTCCTTAATGGTGGTTTCGGCTGGCTTCAGCGGCAGCAGGTGGGCGCGGCCGTTCTGCTCGAACAAGGCTTCCAGCTGCGCCAGGGCCTTCTCGTCCAGCACCTCGAAGGCGATATCCCTTCCGGGGCGGTGGAAGACGTTTTCGTTCACCAGCCAGGCGTCGCGGCGCAGGCTGGGCTTGTTGATCTTCTGGGTGGCGGTGACCGGCACGTCGCAGACCACCGACAGGAAGCGCGGGGCCCACTTGGTGCCCAGATCCGGCTGGGCTTCCAGGAAGGCGGCGAAGTCCGCCGGGTCGAAGGATTCCGGGTCCTCGACCTGCAGCGTGGCCATCACCTGGTCACCGGTGCGGGCGTCCGGCACCGGGTAGACGGCGGCCAGCATGACGCCGGGGTAGCGTGAGAGCACGCGTTCCACCGGGGCGGCGGAGAAGTTCTCGCTGTCCACGCGCAGCCGGTCCGAGGTGCGCCCGGCGAAGTAGAAGTAGCCTGCCTCGTCGCGGTAGGCCAAGTCCCCGGTGAGGAACGCGGTGCCGCGCACGCGCTCCGCCACGGCGTCCGGGTTCTTGTAGTAGCCCTCGAACAGGGCGGCGCCGGTGAGGTTCACCAGTTCGCCGATGGCTTCCTCGGCGTTCAGGATGCGCCCGTTCCCGGAGAAGATCGCCGCCGGGCACGGTTCCATGGTGTCCGGGTTGACCACCGCGGCGTCCATGCCCTGCGGGGCCACGCCCAGCGCACCGGCTGGGCAGTCATCGGTGCGCTTCAGGGTCAGCCCGCCCTCGGAGGCGCCGTAGCTTTCGGTCGGCCAGACGCCGAAGCGGCGGTGGAATTCGGCCAGGTCGAATTCGCTGGCTTCGGTGCCGAAGCAGGAGCGCAGGTAGGTCTCGGCTTCGGCGGCCTTTTCCGGCTGGGCCAGCAGGTAGGACAGCGAGCGTCCCACGTAGTTGAAGTAGGTGGCCTTGTAGCGCATCAGATCCGGCAGGAACCCGGAGGCGGAGAACTTGCGGGCCAGGGCGAAGGTGCCGCCGGTGTACAGCGGGTTGGCCCAGCAGGCGAAGATGCCGTTGCCGTGGAACAGCGGCATGGAGTTGTAGCTGACGTCTTGCCGGCCCAGGCCCATGTGCTGGAATTCCGCGGTGCGGAACAGCCGCCCGGTGGTGCAGATGACTGCCTTCGGATCCCCGGTGGAGCCGGAGGTGAACAGCAGCAGCAGCGTGGTGTCCGGGTCCCCGGCGGCCGGCGCGTCCGGGCACGGCAGGTGGCGCAGGGAATCCAACTCGCGGGCGTAGTCGGCGGTTTCGATGTAGCGGGTCCGGGTTGCTGGCACGCCGGAATCCACCGAGTTGAAATAGCTTCCCAGCTCGCGGGTGGTCAGCAGGATCTCCACGTCGGTGTACGCGATGTCGCGGGCCAGTTCCTCTCCGCGGCGGGTGAGGTTGATGCCCACAACGGTGGCGCCGGCGTAGGCCGCGCCGCCGATGGCGAAGATGTATTCCGGGTCGTTTTCCAGCATCACGCCCACGTGGAAGGGCTTGCCTTCTTCATGCAGCGAGAGCATCAGGTGGGCTCGGAGCTTGCATTCGGCCACGACTTCCGCCCACGTCCAGATGCGGCCTTCGAAGAGCAGGCCGGGGTGGTGGTCCTCGGCTCGCAGGTCAAGTAGATCTCTGGTAGTTTGAAGTTTCGTTTCGAGAACGGTGCTCATTGCTAATCCTTAAGGGTGATGTTGGAGACCTGTGGCTTGCCGCCGACTGCGCCGGGCTGCTTCGTCGCTGGAATGAAAAGGACCACGACGATGGTCAGCAGGCAGGTGGCGATGAGCACGCCCACCACCAGCAGGAAGCCGGTCATCGAGACGAACGTGTTCTCGCCTGCTGCAACGGGCGAGAACACGAGCAACAGGCCCACGACCGAGGCGGCCACCGCCTGGAAGGCCGTACGGGTCACTGCGTTGACGCCCGTGGCGGTGCTGGTCTGCTCGGGCAGCACGCATTCGACGATCACGGTCGGCATGCCCGAGTAGAGGAAGCCGGTTCCGAAGATCACCACGACCATGCCGGAGACGACCACCGCGATGCTGTTCGGGTCGAGGCACACGATCAGCAGGCCGATGATGGTCAGCAGCGAGCCGATCATCAGGGCGCTGCGCGCGCCGAAGCGGCTGGAGATCCGGCCGATCAGCGGCGAGATCGCGAAGGCCGCGGCGGCGGTAATGAAGCCGAGCAGGCCGGTCATGGTGGCGCTCAGTCCCAGGCCCACCGGGAGTTCCATGACGCTGCCGTCAGCCAGCGGGATGCTGTTCGGATTGCGGTACAGGGTCACGGTGAGGATATTCGTGGTGCCGATCGGGCCGATGGCGATCAGCGCGGTGGCCAGCATGCCCAGGGCGAACTTGCGCTGGGTGAACATCCGCACGTCGATCATCGGTTCGCGGGTGCGCAGCTCCCAGCGAACCCACAGCGCCAGCAGCACCAGTCCGCCGATCAAGAAGAGCAGCACCCGCGAGTTGCCGAAGCCCAATTCCTTGCTCAGGGTCAGGCCGTACAGCGCACCGGCGATGCCCGCACCGAACATCAGCCCGCCCGCCCAGTCCACGCGCACCGCGGAGGCCAGCGAGGATTTCGGCTCGCGGGTGATGCCGAAGTGCACCAGCACCGCGGCCACTGCTGCGAAGATCGCCGCGGTCCAGAAGATCCAGTGCCAGGTGGCGTAGTCCAGGAACAGGCCTCCGCCGAGCATGCCGCCGGCGCCGGCGATCAGCGCGGAGGTGGAGACCACTGCGATGCCGGTGCCGATCTTGTGCTCCGGGAAGGTTGAGCGGACCATGCCGATGGCCAGCGGCAGCACCGCTCCGGAGACGCCCTGCAAGGCGCGGCCGGCGACCAGGATGCCGAAACTCGGGGCGACGGCGCTGATGACCGAGCCCAGTGCCGAGAGCAGCAGCACCCAGACCAGGATCTTGCGCCGGCCGAACTGGTCGCCCAGGCGTCCGACGAAGCTGGTGGCCAGCGCCGCGACCAGCGAGTAGGAGGTGACCACCCAGACCAGCTGGGAGAGGTCGGAGGTGAAGAACTCGCCCGGCGTGTACAGCAGCTGCACCGCCATGGAAGTCTCGAAGGCCGCGACCACCTCGGCGATCACCAGGATCGCGAGCACGGCGGCCACGCTCTGCCCGGCGTGGGTGCGGACCTTGCCCGCGGCCGCCGGCGCGCTCATGCGCTCGCTCCGTCCAGGATGACGGCCGCGAGTTCTTCGCTGACCAGTCCTGCGGTGCCCCAAAGCACGTCCAATTCGCGCATCCACACGAAGAAGCGGTGGATGTGGTTGTCCAGGTCGGCGCCCATGCCGCCGTGCAGGTGCTGGGTGGTGTGCACCACGCGGAATCCGGCCTCGCGGGCCAGCCAGGATGCGCCCAGGGCGGCTTCGGCCCCGTCGCCGTCGTGGTCAAGCTGCCAGGCGGCGTCGATGGTGGACAGCCAGGTGGTTTCGGTGTCGATGAACGCGTCCGCCGCGCGCAGCGCCACCCCCTGGTTGGTGGCGATGGCACGCCCGAACTGCTTGCGCTCATTGGTGTACGCGGCGGTACGGCGCAGCGCCTCGGCGCCAACGCCGGACATCAGCGCGGCGGCCGCGGTGAGCAGGCGCAAACGGATCCACGCGGCGACCTGGCCGGCGCCGCGGTTGGCTCCGATCAGGTCCGATTCCTGCAGCTGCACGCCGGCAAAGGCCAGCTCGGCGTGCTGCTGGCGCGACAGGCCGCGGTACTCGTCCAGGGAGATGCCCGCGCGGTCCTTCTCGATCAGCGCGGTCAGCTCACCGGTTTCGGTGTGGAACTGCACCATCAGGTGGGTGGCCGAAGGGACCAGGTAGCCCAGCTCGATGGCCCCATCCAGCACCCAGCCGTCTCCGGAGGCGCTGCCATTGACGCGGCGGCGCACCTCGGGCTGCAGCGCGGCGATGCGCACCGAGCCGGCACTGATGCCTTCTAGCAGCTGCTCATGGCCACCGAATTCAGCGATTGCCATGGCAGCGACGGCGGTGCTGATGAACGGGACGCGGCCCAGGGTGCGACCCTGTTCGCGGGCGACGAGAGCCAGCCCTGCCATGCCCAGTCCCGGCTCGTCTTCGCCCATCGGCAGCAGTGCGTCGATCAGCCCGGACTCGGCGATCTGGACCCACAGGGCCGCATCGTAGGCGGACCCGGCCTTTTCGCCGGCGGCGTACCGTTCGTCGGTGCTCAACGAGGAGAAGATCTGCGCGGCGAGGTCGGCCAGTCCCTGCTGGTCCTCGTCCAGGGTGAACTCCATGCTCGGGGCCTCGATGGTGTTGTTCATGCTCGCGGTGCTCAACGTGCGCTCCTTGCCATGCCGAGGGTGGTCCAGGCGACGATTTCGCGCTGGATTTCGGCGACTCCCCCGCCGAAGGTGTTGATCTGGGCGCCCAGGTTCATCAGCGCCAGGCGTCCGGTGTCGAAGTTCCATGGAGCATCCGAGATGCGGGTGGCGGTACCGCCCACGATCTCCAGCAGCGACCGGTACACGTCGATCACGGTTTCGGTGGCGAAGACCTTGGCCGCGGAGGCCGAGCCCGGATCCAGCGATCCCTGGGCGGTGGTCTCCACTAGTTTCCAGTTCATCAAGCGCATGGCACGCAACCGTGCGGTTGAGGTGGCCAGCAGCGAGCGGACCCAGGGCTCGTCGCCCAGCGGGGTGCCGTCGGCGGTGACCTGGTCCTTGAGCCAGGCGCGGACCTCGTCCAGCTGCCCTTCGCAGATGCCGCTGAAGGCGGCCAGGCCCACGCGCTCGTGATTCAACTGGGTGGTGATCAGCTTCCACCCTTCGTTTTCCTTGCCGACGACGTTGGTGGCCGGAACCCGGATGTTGTCATAGTAGGTGGCGGTGGTGCTGAAGCCGCCCACGGTGTGGATCGGGGTGGCGGAGAAGCCCGGGTCGCTGGTCGGCACCAGGATCAGCGAGATGCCCTTGTGCTTCGGGGCCTCCGGATCGGTGCGGGCGGCCAGCCAGATCCAGTCGGCGCCGTCGCCGCCGGAAGTGAAGACCTTGGAGCCGTTGATGACGTACTCGTCGCCGTCGCGCACCGCGCGGGTGGTGAGCGAGGCCAGGTCGGTGCCGGCCTCCGGCTCGGTGTAACCGATGGACACGACCAGCTCGCCGGCGAGGATCCTGGGAAGGAAGTAGTCCTTCTGCTCCTGGCTGCCGTGGCTCATCAGGGTCGGGCCCACGGTGGTCATGGTGATCATCGGGATCGGGGCGTCGGCGCGGTAGGCCTCATCATAGAAGACGAACTGCGCGGCCGGGCCGCGGCCTTGGCCTCCGTACTCGACGGGCCATCCGATGCCGAGCCATCCATCCTGGCCCATCTGCCGTTGCACTGCGGAGTGGACCGGTCCCCCGGCCTCACCTTCTTGCTTCAAGCCCGCGCGCACCTCGTCGGTGAGGAGCGCGGCGAAATAGGAGCGTAGCTCCTCGCGGAGAGACTGGATCTCCGTGGAAGAACGTAAATGCATTACGTTGCCTTTCGTCTTTGACTAGGCGTTTACCGTAAGTAACGGTGGAATGTGACCAAGATTACTTACCGGCCGGCAAGTAGTCAACGTCTTGCATGCGGCGGGTTCTTGAGCTAGTCCCGGAAGAATTCCTGGGGGAAAATATTTCTTTGCGCAGCGGTTTCGCCACGGGGAATCCGGTCGGCAGACGAGAAGAAGTGCGATTCTTTCCGCTGGCCAAAACTCTGCGTCATTGTTTCCCGAAGCCGGATCCGGGGCAGGTGCCGCCAAGCACGACGTGGCAGTGGTCCATTCGCTGAATGGAACTAGAACCTTATTCCAGTTCAGGCGTTATTTGGAGGGATCTCTTGGCACGATCGGCCGCGGACAGCGCTCCTTGCGGCGGCCCTTGAGGTGGTACTTGAGCGGGGGCCGGCCTCGATGCAGGCCGCGGACGGAAAGGGTTGCCGAGAGCGAAGAATCGACGATCTTCCAGCCTCGATGAGGCTCGAAAACGCGGCAGAGCTTGGCGATTGCATCCCGTGGAAATCCTGCAATCCCGGCCAGTGGGACGAAAAATCCCCCGGAAATTTTTCCGGGGGAAGATCGATGGCAGAAAACTGCCGAAACTACGCGATCAGCAGGGGCTTTGCTCGTAATAAACCCGTCGATTCGAGCCTTCGGCAGGCGGTCGCATTGCTCCTCGGACGATCACCCTCCGTTGGCTTTCGTTGCCCGAGCATGTACAGTGCCCAGGGCCCATGAGTCCGTGCGCCGGCCAGCGGTTCGGCAGTTTCATTGCACCACGCGCCCAAGCGTGCCAACCAGTCTGGACGAAGGGTCAGTGGGCAGCGGTGGAGTCGAGTGCTTCGCGGATGAAGCCATAGACTATCTCGCGGCGACGCTCGGGTTTCATCCCGGGGACCACCATGCGGTCGTCGGTGAAGACGATTTCCCGGTGCAGCATGTCCATGACCAGGATGGCCTTCACTTGGTCTTCGTCGCTCATGTCCGGGAGCATGGCCAGTTCCATGGTGCGGCGGCGGTGGTAGTCGATCCGCTCCTTGATCCCCTCGGGCAACCAGGTGTTGCTGCTGCTGATGGCCAGCACGGTTACCGCGCGGGAGTGCGAGAGCAGGACCTGCGAGTAGTTGTAGAGGAATTCCCAGCGCTGCTGCGCGTCAGGGAACTGCTCAGGCGCCTGCTCCAGCAGCTCGTCAATGGCGTCCAGCAGCGGAGAGAGGATCCCTGAGAGGATATCGACTTTGCTCTTGAAGTGGTAGTACAGTGCGGCCTTGGTGAAATCAAGTTGCGCTGCGATGGCGCTGAGCGGGGTCCCCGCATAGCCATGCTCGAGAAACAAGTTGGTGGCAATTTCAAGGATCTTTTCGCGGCTGCCCTGCTTTTCGCCTGACGGCTTTGTGGCGCGTTGCTCAGTCTTCACGTTCTTGGTTCCTATGCTGTGGACTCTCAACCCGATCATATCGGGTACGTGCAGCGATACTGAGTCGTCGTTTTCCTGCAAAAATAATTCACCGCACCCGACCCGCCATGATCGGCGGCCGGGTGCGGCGCATGGTCTAGGCGCTGCCAGCTAGTTCGCGGCGGCATCCTGGAGTTCAGCGGCATCCTGCGCAACCGCGGCGGCAGCGGTGGCGACGCCACGGTCCAGCACGATCTTCCCGTCGGCGAGCACCTGGAACAGCGCGCCGGCCGCGGTGTTCCAGATGCGCGTTTCCAGTACCTGCCCCGGGAAGACCGGCGCGGCGAAGCGCGCATTGATCGAGCCCAGGCCGCGCTCGGCCAGTAGCGTCGAGTTGCGCACCAGCGCGAGGGCCGCCATGCCGTAGGTGCACAGGCCATGCAGCACCGGCCGGGGGAAGCCGGCCTTGCTGGCCATCACCGGGTCGGAGTGCAGCGGGTTGCGGTCGCCGTTCAGGCGGTAGAGCAGCGCCTGGTCGACGCTGGTTGCCTGCTCAATGACCGCGTCGGGCTCGCTTCCCGGCTCCGCCCAGCTGCCGGCGCGTTCCGGGCGCGGGCCGTATCCGGTTTCGCCGCGGATGACCATGGAGGTCACACTGGTGGCGACCAGCTGACCCTCGGGATCCGCCAGTTCGGTAGTCAGCTCGATGATGGCGTTCTTGCCCTGGTCGTATACGGCGCTCATGTAGCTGCGCGGGGTGACGCTCCCCTGCGGAGGAAGCTCGCAGTGCAGGACGAGCGACTGGCCGCCATGCAGGATCTGGTGCAGTTTGAAGTCCCCGAGGTGGTCCATCGAGCCGCCGCTGCCGCCGAGGACGACAGCGAAGGTCGGGAAGACCTTTTGCTGGATGCCGAAGGAGCTCTCCGTCGTATAATCGATGCCCTCGGTGGCGTCAGGACGCCCGGCTCCGATGCTCAGCGCGTAAAGCAGCGCCGCATCGCGGTCCCAGGTGACAGCTTTCCCTACGCTGACCTTGCCGATATTCTCAGTAAAAATTGCCATGCTCTTGCCTTTCCGGTCCATTCATCTATGACGCGAGTCACTCATTTCTACCAAGACTATAACTAGATTCTAGTTTTCGTCTATATTCATGATTCTGGAATGGCAAGTTACATTGCCAAGAACCCCGAAAGGGCTTGTGGGTGAAGGCTGCGCAACCACACATGTCAGATCTGTGTGCCATAAATCTGCCAATCATGGCGAGCGATTGCCCCACGACCTAATATCGTCAACGATGGAAAACTAATACAACATCCGCTTCTCAATTGCATGATTCCGAGAAGTCACACTCGCGGGAAGGAGGCTCGTAATCCAAGAAAGTAACTCACGACGCCCTACTTCCAAATAGACCACTATTTCTCGAAATGACAATGCCGAAAAAACAAGTACCCTCATCGACCTAATGGAAAAATCAGTCGATCGTAATTCGAACTACAACCTATTATCTGCGAGAATCTATCCATGAAAACTCCACGATTCAAAGTGCTTGACAACAAGGATTCGCCACTCAAAGATCGAGGAGTTTTCTCCTTGGTTGTAGACAATTGGGACGACTTCACCTACAAAACGTCTTACTCCCTCTACTACGGCACCGGCCAAGAGGCACTTGAAATCGGGCCGGTCAAGATCGCGAAAATCGGTATGACCGAACGCGAAGGACATACCATGACTCCTCTCGATTTCGAGCGTTTGACTACTGATTTTTATTCCTTGGGCCAAGATCGAGAATACTACGAAAACTTGATGAAACTCCCAAGTGGGCGTGGGATGCTAGCTCTCCGCGCGCTGCAAGACGTTGCTTATAGCGAAGCACAGTTTGCAAAAGTTCAGGACGAAGACGCTTTCAATACTTCCCTGCTTCGAGCAGTACCGCCGAAAACGATTACTGCACAATTTAGACGGATCGCAAAGGGGCGATCCGCGCTTACTGAATATGACTTTACGTACGAACGTCCCGCATCGAATACTTCAAATAATCCCATGAACCTCGAATTCAAAGTACGTGTCGAATCCTATCCGCCAACAAATGCGCACATTCTTATTGGCGCCAACGGAGTCGGAAAGTCAAGTCTTCTCCGAGACTTTGCTCGGGCTGCTAGTTGCTCACACGAAGCTTCTGGGTGGTTTAAGAATGAATACGGCGTTCGGTTTGACACTACGAACATTCCATTCGCCAATATTGTCCACGTGACATTCTCAGCTTTTGATCAACTTGGCGGCGTAATTGTCGATCCGCTCAGCAAGATTGAGCTTCATTCCGTTGGTCTTACGACGGCAGACAACAAAACATTGGAACAACAGTTCGTTCAGAGTCTAGAAATTTGCGCTCGTGGTCGGCGGAAAACTCGTTGGATCAATGCGGTCGAATCCCTTTCTCAGGCTGACAACATCCTAAAAGAAGTGGAACTAACTCAAAGTATCAAAGGGCCCTTTGAATTTGACCTCGTTTCGCTCGAAAACATGTTTTCGAGGTTGAGTTCTGGCCATAAAATTGCTCTCCTGACCATTACCCGGATTATTGAGTTCACCGAGGAAGGTTCGCTAGTGCTTCTAGATGAGCCTGAAACGCATCTCCATCCGCCTCTTCTTTCAGCACTAATTCGAACTATTTCCGACTTACTCATAGATCGAAATGGAGTGGCAATAATAGCGACTCATTCTCCCGTGGTCTTACAGGAGGTTCCCGCTTCATGCGTTTGGACTCTGCGCCGAAGCGGGCAAACAATCAAAGTTTCCAGTCCCGCAAATGAGACTTTCGGAGAATCGGTGTCTCGAATCACCGCTGATACATTCTCACTTGATGTCAACAAGACAGGATATGTCCAGGTGCTTCGCCAGCTCCTAGAAAAGGAGGATGGTTCAGCCGCCCAAGTTCTAGAACAGTTACGTGGAGAGCTTGGAAGCGAGGGTCGCCTCATACTTAGTTCCCTCGGCTCCAATTGGAGGCGCTAAATTGTATAGTCTCGCGCGGCCCACCACGACAGGTCTTGAATGCTACCAAATTACGGTCAGCTCAATCCGTTCACCAGAACTGAAGCAACACTACGAAGCAGCTACTCCTTATATAGCTAATAGATGTGCCGAGTATGATACGATCGCAGAATCAAATCGCTTTGAGGAAGCAGCCGGCAAGGACTTCGAGGTTGATAGTTCCCACGGGGTTAACATGGCGACTTTATACCAGCAGCAGTTCACTCAGAATCAACGACCTCGAAATATTCGCGAGAACTTACTACTGTCGGCACGTCATGGCCTTTGCCCCTATTGTGGTTATGGTTCAGTTACGCAACTTGACCACTACCTGCCAAAGGAATCTTTCTCGGCCACATCCGTACATCCATCTAATTTGGTTCCGGCGTGTGCGGACTGTAACCATGCTAAAAGAGCCTATGTACCCAACTCGAACTCACCAGCGCTTCTGCATCCCTATTTCGACGTCACTTTCGACACCCGTTGGCTAACCGCAAAGTTAGAACGAAGTGAAATTTCATTACCGACAATCTACTTCGATGTACGTTTAGAGGAAGTAAATCCCGCGCTTGAAGAGAGAATTCTCGCACATTTCAAACAACTAAATTTATGGAAACGATCCGCGAGTTGGTCAGGTCAATTACTAAGCAACTACGCAAATTTTCTGATGAGTGATTACGGACGAGAACTAACATCTGATCAAGTAATATATGACCTGCGCGCCATGGCAACTCGAACATCTAGAAACCATGTTAACTCATGGGAGCATGCAACCCATATCGCCATGTCAAAAAGTGAATGGTTTATAGAAAACCGCATGGAAATTGCCGAAAAACTTCGTTAGTTAATTCGTCTCTTGAGCCTCTCCGGCGAATAAAATTTGCCCCGGGTTCCCCTGGACTATTTGGTCGCTGCTGCTACGCACACCCTCTTGTCACGTGAGACGCTTAATTGAAACTACCATTCTAAATTTCTGAATGAACATACCGTCATAACGCTAGTTTGTCCTCGAGGGACGAGTTCCTCGAGGACAAACCTATGTTCTTACTCGTAGTCAGTGACTGATAACCGGTAATTCTTGGTGCCGCCAATTAGACCAGATCGTCTGCTGGTTCCGCATGCTTCGGCAGCTGCATGGCAGCATCTTGCGGTACCCAGACCTTCGGGGTGCGGCTGAGCATGAACGCGATCACCAGCGCGGCGAGACCGAAGATGGCCACGAAGCCGAAGGCCTCGAAGACGCCCTGTTCCCCCACCGCGGTGGTGACGGGATCCTGGTGGCGGGCCAGCAGGTAGGCGCCGACAGCGGTAGCCACGGACTGGCCGATGTTGCGCACCATGGTGTTGGTTCCGGCGCTCTCCGAGGTATGCGTCTCCGGGACCGCTTCGATCAGCACGTTGGGCAGGGCGCCGAAGGTCAGGGCGATGCCCACCGAGTTGACAGACATGGCCACCAGGAAGACCAGCAGGCTGCCCAGGTTGAACATGATCACGGCGACAGCGGCCAGCATCAGCAGCAAGCCGGTGATGAACACGAAACGGGCGTTGAACGCCTGGGCGAGCTTGCCGCCCAGCGGGGAGAAGAAGTAGCCCAGCAGTGCGGTGCCGCCGCTGAACAGGCCGGCTGCGGTAGCGGAAAAGCCCAGGCCGTACCCCATTTCCGCGGGGTACTGCAGCACGTATTGGCTCGGCACCGCCATGCCGCCGATCGGTCCGACCGCCGCCAGGAAGGTGGCGGTCATGGCCAGGGCGATCTGGCGGTTCTTGAACATCTGCAGGTTCACGATCGGTCGCTGGCAATGCAGCTCCCACCAGACCCAGATGGCGACGACCACCAGGCCAGCGAGCAACAGCCCGCCGCCGCTAAGCGAAGCCCAGCCGGCCTTGGAGCTGTTTGACAGGCCCAGCAGGATGCCCGAAGCACCTACCGGCAGCAGCAGCGCCCCGGCGATATCCAGCCGGCCCGCGGTGGTTTCGCGCGGCTTGTCCTTCGGGAGCACCACGAGCACCGCGATGACCGCCAGCACCGCCAGCACGCCGGCGAACAGGAAGATTCCATGCCAGGAGAAGGTGTCGATCATCAGGCCGGCAATCAGGGCTCCGCCGGCGCCGGCGATCAGCGCCGAGGCGCCGATCATGGACACGCCCACGGGCAGGCGCTTCTCATGGAGGTGCTCGCGAGCCAGTCCGAAGGCCAGGCCCATGACTGCGCCGGCCGCACCCTGGATGCCGCGGCCGAGGATGATCATTTCAAGGCTGCTGCTGATCAGCGAGATCAGCGAGCCGATGGCGGCCAGGGCCAGCACCACCACCATCACCCGTCGCCGGCCGTACAGGTCGCCGAAGCGCCCTCCGAGCAGCGCCGCCGACGCGGACACCAGAAGGTAGATGGTCACGACCCAGGCCACGGCATTCGCGTCCACGTGGAAGTCGGCCATGAGCGTCGGGAGGGTTACGTACATCATTGAGAGCTCGAACGCCGAAACAATCTCTGTCAGCACCAAGACCGCGACTACCGCCACGAATCCCGGAGCCGATGCACGCGTCGCACTCAGCTTTGGGTCTTTAGCCTGAGACATCTTTGTCCTGCCTTATCCGCGCACAGATGGCGCTCTGAGGGGTCACCTAGGCACCCTCCGGACAGGACGCCCGGGCAAGGCCATGCGGTGATGTTCTTGCCCGAGCGGGCAGCTTTTTAGCGGGTTGCGATACCCACCGACTTGGTCCAGAAGAACTCTTCCAGACCTTCAAGTCCGCCTTCGTTTCCAATGCCTGAGTGGCCGATGCCGCCGAAGGGGCGTTCGGCCGTGGCATTGAAGGCGCCGTTGACTGCGATCTCGCCGGTCTCCATCGACTCGGCCAGGCGCAGCCCCCTTCCCAAATCCGAGGTCCAGATGTACCCCGAAAGTCCATAATCCGTGCCGTTGGCGATTTCCAACGCGTGCTCCTCGTCGCGGAACGGGATCACCGCCAGCACCGGGCCGAAGACCTCATTCTGCGCCAGTGACCCGTTAGGGTCCACGTCAGCCACGATGGTCGGCGGGTAGTAGAAGCCTTCGGCAAGATCCCCGCCCAGGCGTTGCCCGCCGATGACCAGGCGGCCGCCTTCTTCAAGCGCATGGCCGAGCATCGAGTCAATGCGGTCGATGGCGCCCTGGTTGATGACCGGTCCGCACATGGTGTATTCGCCGGCGGGATCCCCGATGGGGAACTGCTCCGCGGCTTGCAAGACCTTGTCGATGAATTGCTCGTACACCGATTCCTGCACCAGCAGGCGGGTCGGAAGCGCGCAGGCCTGGCCGCTCATCATGCCGAAGGCGAAGAACGCCGCGTGCCCGGCGGCCTTGTCCAGATCGGCGTCCTCGAAGACCAGGTTGGCCGACTTGCCGCCCAGCTCCAGGACCATCGGCTTGAAGGACTTGGCGCAGGAGGCGGCGATCGCCTGCGCGGTCGCCGGTCCCCCGGTGAAGGTAATCTTCTTGACCAGGCGGTGCTCGACCAGCGCCGCGCCGGCGGAGGGACCACCGGGAACGATGTTGATCACGCCGTCCGGGATCCCCGCCTCGCGGGCCAGGTCCGCGAAGACCGTCGGGGTGAACGGGGTCAGCTCGCTGGGCTTGATGACCACGGTGTTGCCTGCGGCCAGCGCGGCCGGGACCTTCATGGCCAGCGACATCAGCGGGGCGTTCCAGGTGATGATGGCGCCGATGACGCCGTAGGGCTGGCGCAGCGTGTGGCCGAAGGAGCCGCCGGCCCCGCCGTTGCTGGTGATCCGGCCCAGCGGCAGTTTGTCCGCCCAGCCGGCGTAGTAGCGGGTCCATTCAACCGCGGCGGCGACCATGTTCCGCGCGGTGATGCGCGGGGCTCCGTTATCGGCCATGCCGGCGGCGGCCAGCAGGTCGGTGTTCTGCTCCATGAGCTCCGCGAGCTTCAACAGCTGGCGCGAACGCTGCCCGGCAGGCAGGGCGCGCCATTCGAGGAACGCCGCATGGGCGGCCTGCACGGCTTGATCGATCTGCCCGGTCGAGGCCATGGGCACCAGGCCGTTGGCCTTCCCGGTGGCAGGGTCGATGTGCGCGTGGGTGGTTTCGCCTTGAATGACCACCTGTGCGCCGATGCGCAGGGATGGGGCAGGCAGCTGGATGCCGGTTTCGATGCTCATGATCCGGCCTCCGGTTCGTAGCGCAGCATGGTGATGTCTCCCTCGGGTTGATCGCAGAAGACCGGACGGACCCGCATGCCGATCTCAAGCTGTTCCGGGGCGGAGTTGATGATCTCGGTGGAGAACTTCGGCCCCTCATCCCACTGGACGATGGCCAGGATCATTTCCCCGGCCGAGGCAAAGTGCGCCGCCGGCGGGCGGGTGGCCACAGTGTAGGAGTACAGCGTGCCGGCGCCGGAGATCTCGCGCCATTCCAGGTCGTCGGCCAGGGTGCGCGGGGCAAGCGGGCGCGGATAGAAGATGTATTCGCCCAGCGACGGCGAGTACTGGATGCGGATCTTGCTCTCGGCAAGGGCATCCCAGAACGGGCGGGTCAGCGGGGTCGGAACCGGCAGCGGCCGGGACAGGGTTTCCGTAGTGTACGTGGTCATTTTCTTGATCTTCCCTTTCTAGTCGCCCTGCAGGATCAGCGCGGTCTGCTCGCTCATGATGCCGCCGTTGCCGCTGACGAACGCGCGGTTGCAGTCGGCCACCTGGGCGGCGTTGGCACGGCCCATGATCTGGCGCGCCCCGTCGATGACGTGGTGCATGCCGCCGGCTACGCCGGCCTGGCCGAAGGACAGCTGCCCGCCGGCGGTGTTCATCGGGAAGTCCCCGCGGAAGGTCAAATCATGGTTGGACACGAATTCCATGCCCTTGCCCTTGGCAGCGAATCCCGCGTCTTCCAGGCTCATCAGCACCGTGATGGAGTAGCAGTCGTAGATGGAGACCATGTCCACCTCGGAGCGGGTGATGCCGGCCATGGAGAACGCCTGCTCTGCGGCGTGCACCATTGGCGAGGTCATCAGGTCGCGGGCGTAGGTTGGGGTCTTGTACGGCACGCGTTCTCCGAAGCCGGTGATCCACACCGGGCGGTTCTTGGACTTCTTGGCCAGATCCGCGTTGCCCACCACTACTGCCGCGCCGCCCTGGCACGGCATGACGATTTCAAGCATGTGCAGCGGATCGGCAATCATCGGCGAGTTCAGCACATCGGCTACGGTGATCGGCTGGCCGTGGAATACCGCTTCCGGGGTGGCGCAGGCGTTGGTGCGCTGGTCCACGGCGATCTTGGCCATGGCCCGTTCGTCGTAGCCGAACTCGTAGCCGTAGCGCTTGGCGATCTGCCCGTATGGGCCGTTCTGCCCGAGGTTGCCGTAGGGGATCTCGAACTCGGCCTGCGGGGAGCCGAAGGCGTTGGAGGACGCACCGAAGTGCATCTTGTCATCCATCACGAACGGCTTGCGGTCGTCCATCGGGAAGTGGTGGGTGCCCGGGAAGGTCACCAGCACCGCGTCGCACAGGCCCAGCTCCACGGCGGCCGCGGCGCGCCAGATGCCGGCGGCGGATCCCGCGCCGCCCAGGTCCACGATCTCCGCGAAGTTCGCGTCGATGCCGAGGTATTCGGTGACGGTGGACGGCACGAACATGTCCGCCTCGCCGATCATCGGGGTGACCACGCCGTTGATGTCCGTGGCGGACAGCCCGGCGTCGTCCAGCGCGGCCTTGGACAGCCGGGCCCACTGCTCCAGGTTGAACGAGGGTTCGCGGGTGAGCTTTCGCTGCGGTGGAAGTTCGCAGTAGCCGAGGATGGCTGCTTCGCCTCTCAGTCCCATGAGGTGACTCCTTAGTGCTAATTCTTTGATAGTGAGGTTCGTGTCTCAGGCGGCGTGCGCACGCTGGCCGGTGAGGATGTCCAGGCCCAGGGCCTCGTATCTGCGACCGGAACCGCGCAGCGCCTGCAGCAATCCGGCATCCAGGATCGGCGCGGGTGTCAACGGGTCAGTGAAGGACAGCGCCTGCAGGCCCGGCGGGGCATTTCCGTCGACCCGCAGCACCAGGCTGGAGCCCAGCGGCCAGGAGAACAGGTAGGTCTGCGGATCGAATTCCAGGCTCGTGACCTGGGCGCCGAGCACCGTGCCCAGCACCAGCCGGGCTTGGGCCGCGTCGCGGATGCTGCCGGCAATGAAGTCCAGCCGCTGCGCCGAATTCTGCACCGCGGGCTGCTCATCCCAGGGGCAGCTGGCCGCCCCGGGTGCGGTGATGTCGTCTTTGCCGTCCAGGGCCAGCTCGGTCTGCACCAGCTGCACCAGGAATCCCAGCCCGGTGTCCTTGGGGTGGAGGAACAATTCCTTCCACCACTGGTTCTCCAGGTTTTCCAGGATGGTGCGCACCCCGGCGGAGCGGGCAAGGGCCATCGACGCATGGATGTCCGAGACTTTGAAGGTGATGTGGTGCGGGTTGGCTGCGCCCCCGGTGCGGGCCAAGTGCTCGGCAACGAACCCGCCGCCGCCGTCTGGTGGTTGCAGCAGCTCCAGTCGCATGCCTTCGGCCAATTCCAGCTGGCAGGGGCTGAACGAGCCCTGGTGGAAACCGGAGACCCAGCGGGCACCGAGCGTACGGTGCACGCTGGTCCCGGCATGCAGCCAGGAAGGCACGGCGAAAGCCACATGGTCCAGTTCATGGGCGCTCATGAGGCACCCCCGGACAGGGAGGCAGAAATTGAGGGGAAGGGGCCAAGCCCTAGGCTTCGGCCTGCTCCAGCCTGTGCTGGATCAGCGCCACGAAGCGGTCGAGCACTCCGTAGGCCTGTTCCATGGTCTTGTCCTGCAGGAACACCCGCGAGACGACGTCCAGCAGCACCGCCCACACCATCACGGTGATGTCTGCGGCTTCTGCATCGTCCAGCACGCTCATTTCTGCGCGGATCGGCGCTTCCAGCGCCTCGCCTAGGCGAGCCATTACCGGGGCGACGTCCGCCGCGGTGCTGCTGCGCAGCTGCAGGATCGCCTTGTAGAAGTACGGGTGCTTCTCGAAGCTGCTCAAGGCATTGCGCAGCCGCAGCGAGATCGCTTCCGTGGTGGACAGCCCAGCATCCGTAGCCACCGACCGCTGGGCGAAGGGCAACGCCCAGTCGTAGACCACATTCGCGTACAGGTGTTCCTTGGAGTTGAAGTACCGGTACAGCGTACCCAGCGCGACGTTCGCCGCGGAGGCCACGTCGCGGATCTGGATCGAGTCGTAGTCCTGCGCCCGCAGCAGGTCCTTGCCCGCGTCGATGATGCGCTGGCGCCTGACGACCTGATAGGCCGGAAGTTCTGCCTGCTCCGTGGGAATTGATCCTGCCATGATGTGCCTCGTAAGTGGTGTGTGCCGTGGATTCCAACGGTATCACCAAGTTTTGGGCGAATTGCCTGCCACCAGTAATCATTACCGGTCCTTCCAGCGGACCAGTGCGTCCAGCGCCTCGATCTGGTTTCCGGCAACCCGCAGCGGATTGATTTCAAGTTCTTCCAAGTCCTCGCCCAGCGACTGGGCAACCTGGGTGATCTGGAGGATCACCTGCGCGAGCTCGTCCAGGTCAGTGGCCTCGCTGCCGCGGAAGCCCTTGAGCAACTCGATGCCACGCAGCGATTCGAGCATGCGGCGGATCTCCTTCGGGCTGACCGGCAGCAGGCGCAGTGCGGAGTCCTTGAGGATCTCCACTAAGACGCCGCCGAAGCCAACGGCCAGCACCTTGCCCCATTGCGGGTCGGTGATGATGCCGACCAGCAGCTCGTTGCCGGTAGGGCGCATCGGGGAGACCGCCACGCCCTGGATTTTCGCGTCCGGAGCCAGCCGGGCCACCGAAGTGACGATGAAATCGTAGGCTTCGGACACCTCTGCGGAGTCCTTCAGCATCAGGCGCACGCCCCCGACCTCGGTCTTGTGGGCGATATCCTCGCTGGCGACCTTCAGCACGACCGGGTAGCCGATCTCCTCAGCCGTCGCGACGGCAGCCGCGGCGCTGTTCACCACACGCCCCGGCACATAGGGCACGCCATGTGCGCGCAGGAAGTCGCCGGTCTGGATTTCGGTCCACTGCTCGGCGCCTTCGGGCTTGGCAATGGCGGCCGGGGCCTCCAGCTCCGGTTCGGCGGCCAGCTGCACGGTGCGCTGCCCCCACCAGACGCTGTGCCCGGCGGCTTCGATTCCGCGGTCGAAGGAGTCCGAAGCGTGCGGCAGGCCGTGCTCGGAGGCGAAGCCGCGCGCGAATTCGTTGACCTCGGTGGGCAGGAAGCTCATGGCCACGACCGGCTTGGCCGAGTTCTTCAGCTGGCGGTGCAATCCCTCTTGGGTGGGCTTGCCCAAATCCACCATGAACTGGTTGTTCGGCCAGGAGGTGTTCAGCACCACGAAGTCGAAGTTCTCGTCATTGATGAATGCGTCGCCGGCTTTGGTGAGGATCGAGGGATCCACGGAGATGTAGCCGGTGGTGTCCATCGGGTTGTTCACCGCGGCGAATTCCGGCAGGCCGTCCTCGCGCAGCCGGCGCACCGTGGACTCGGCCGGGGTTGGCAACTGGAGTCCGGAGGCCTCGGCCTTGTCGGCGACCAACGCGCACATCGCGCCGGAGCCGGTGACCACGCCGAAGCGCGGGCCGGGCAGCGCGCCATAGGATTCCAGGATGCCGGCGGCGGCGACCAGGTTCTCGATATTCGCCACCCGGATCACGCCGAACTGCTTGCAGACCGCGTCGAAGATCTTGTCGTCCCCGGCCAGCGAGCCGGTGTGGGCGGCGGCCGCCTTGGCCGAGGCCTCGGAGGCGCCGGCCTTGAAGATCACGATTGGCTTGCCGGCTTCGCGGGCGCGGCGGGCCACGTCCAGGAACTGCGCGGTGTCGGTGACCTGTTCCAGGTAGGAGGCGATGACCTTGGTGTTCTCGTCGTCCACCAGCATCGACATGACGTCGATGGCGGAAATCATGGCCTCGTTGCCCACGGTCACGGAAATCGAGGTGCCCACTCCGCGGCTTGCCATGTAGGGCAGCAGGTAGATGGCCAGCGCGCCGGACTGGCTGGCCACGCCCACCCCGCCGGCCACCAGCGGCAGCTCGGTCATGTGGGCGAAGGCTGCCACCTTGGCATGCGCATTGATGAAGCCCAGGTTGTTCGGGCCCAGAATCAGCTGGTCGGCTTCGCGTGCGCGGTCCACCAGCTGCTGCTGCAGCGCCTGTCCTTCGGGCCCCGCTTCACCCAGGCCGGAGGCCAGCACGATCAGGTTGCGGATGCCGCGGGCGATGCACTGTTCCTGGATCTCGGGCAGCGAGTTCGTTCCGGTGAGCACGATGGCCAGTTCCGGGGCTTCGGGAAGCTCTGAGATGCTGGCGTAGGACGACTGACCGTGGCATTCCTCCCCGCGGCGGTTGACCAGATACAGCTCACCGGTGAAGCCGGCGGTCCGGAGATTCGAGTGGGCGAAGTGGGACCAGGTGGAGTTGGTGTTCGCGCCGATGATCGCGATGGAGCGCGGTTCAAGCAGCTCGCGCAGGCGCTGGGGCGAGAGGGTCTTGTCGGTGCGAAGTTCATTGGTCACAGCGGTCATGCCTTGGGTGTCCTTTCACGGCGCGCTCCGTCGTCATCGGCGGGCGCATTTCGGGCTGGCGGCCCTCAAGGGATACTTGAGTCTCGGGCTTGCGGGGGGGGTACATGCGATGGTGGGCTGCGCCTAGCTGCGCGGCAGCCCCAGGATCCGCTCGGCAATCACGTTGAGCTGGATTTCGATGGTGCCTCCGCCGATCAGCGCCGACGGAACTGACAGTTGGGAGTTGACGGCGGCGGCCGGTGCGTGGGCGAAGAGCGCGGACCGGCCGGCGAGCTTCAGCAGGTCCCCGGCGGTCTGCCGGGCCAGGCGGCCGTGGGCCACCTTGGCCAGCGAGGAGCCGGCGCCCGGCTGCAGGCCGTTGACCTGGCGCAGGGTTTCGCGCAGGTTCATCGCGCCGATGGCGGTGCTGATCGCGGCGGCCCGGCCCAGCACTTCCAGCGCGTTCTTCCGGGATCCGACAAAGTTCTCGCCGGAGATCAGTTCCCGCAGCCCGTCCTCGGTGCCTACGGAGACGCCGGAGGAAATCTGGGTGCGCTCGTTCTGCAAGGTGGTGGCGGTGATCCGCCAGCCCTGCCCTGACTCACCGAGCAGGTAGTCGTCCGCGACGAACACGTCATCAAGGAAGACCTCGTTGAATTCGGCTTCGCCGGTGGACTGGCGCAGCGGGCGCACATCCAGGCCGGGAGCTGACATATCCACAAGGAAGTAGCTCAGGCCCTTGTGCTTCGCGACCTCGGCATCGGTGCGGGCCAAGCAGATGCCCCAGTGGGCTTCGTGGGCCCCGGAGGTCCAGACCTTCTGACCGCTCAGCTTCCAGCCGCCGTCCACCTTGACGGCGCGGGTGGACAGTCCTGCCAGGTCGCTGCCGGCTCCGGGCTCGGAGAACAGCTGGCACCAGATCAATTCGCCTTTCAGCGTGGGCAACGCGAACTGTTCCTTGATGGCTTCGGAACCGAAGGCGAGGATTGTCGGCATGGCCCATTCGCCGATGACCGATGATGGCTGCAGCATGTCATGGCGGGCGTATTCCTGGGATATGATGACCTGTTCGGCCGGGCTGGCACCCAGTCCGTAGGGGGCCGGCCAGTGCGGTGCAGCCAGGCCGTTTTCCGCGAGGAAGCTGCGGCGCGAGCCGCGCGAGTACCAGCGACCGGCCTCGTGCTCATTGCGCAGTTCGGCCGCGGTGTCCAGCAACGCGGCAATGCGGCTGCGGAACGCCGGGTCCTGCTCGTCCAGCTCCACCTCGATCTTGCGTTCTGTGTGCAGCGCGGCTTCGCCGGCCGCATCCAGTTCGCCGCAGAGCGGGGAGTTCAGCGCGTTCAGGCTGATCGCGCGGCGCCAGTACAGGTGGGCGTCGTGCTCCCAGGTGAAGCCGATGCCGCCGAGGATGGTGATCGCTTCGGTGACTGCTTCAATGGATGGGACAATCGCTGCTTCCAGCGCGCCGGCGGCAGCCAGGTGCTGCTGGGCTTCGTCCTGGCCGACCGAGACGACGGCGGACCAGGCCGCGGAGGTAGCCATTTCGGCGGAGATCGCCAGGTTGGCGCACTTGTGCTTGATGGCCTGGAAGGAGCCGATCGGGGTGTTGAACTGTTCGCGGATCTTGGCGTATGCGGTGCTTTCCTCGGTGGCCCAGCGCATGATGCCGGCAGCTTCCGATCCGGTGAAACCTGCGTGCAGCGCCGCGATCTTGCTGGCGGTGGCGTTGCCCAGCACCGCGTCGTTGAGAATGACGACATTGTCCAGGACCAGGGTGGCCGCGTCGCGGCCCAGGTCGGTGCCTTCGGCCGGGATCAGGGAAACCCCGGCAGCCTGCACTTCGATGACCGCGTAGCGGACGGTGTCCTCGACGGTAAACCCCAGCACCAGGTACTTGGCGGCCAATGCGCCGATGACTTGCAGCTGGCCGGCGACTGCCCAGCCTTCGGAGATCTGCACGACCTTGAGCTGGTCGGTGGCCAGCACCAGGGTTCCGGTGGCGCCTTCGGCGAAGTCCTCGATTATCTGCTGGTTGTAGGCGTTCGGTTCCGCCAGGGTGACCGCTGCGCTGGCCAGCACGGTTGGCAGGAACGGGCCACCGACGTAGCTGTGGCCGAACTCCTCGATGGCGATGGCGGTTTCCACTAGAGTTCCGCCTTGGCCGCCGAGCTGCTCCGGGATGTGCAGGGCGTGCAGCCCGGTCTCCAGCAGTTCTGTCCAGAAGCTTGGAAGTGCACCGGTGGCCAGCTGCTCGTGCTCGTCCCGAGTGGTCAACATGTCTACGCTTCGGCGGGTGAAATCAACCACGGCCGACGCGAGATCAATCTGTTCCTCGGTCAACGACAATGCCATGTCCAGTGCTCCAATCAGGGAACTTCGCTCCCCGTCCAGAATGTGACCGGGGTTACTTGTATTCAATAACTGAAACTAGACTCTAGTTTAAGTTTGTTACCTAGGCAACACCTTTCCTGAATAAAAAAACTGCTTGACATTCGCGAGAATTCGAGGGGTCTCGGCAAGGTTGTTTTCCATGCTCCGCTCGCCGCAAAGGTACGCGAAAACGGCCTGCGCACACCGGCGGGTTTCGCAGGAATCACCGCGCCCAAGCTTACCGAAATCGGTGCCGATGCTGGTTCGCGCCATGCTAGCGTGCATCCTCCTGACTGCATTCGCCTGAGCATGGAAAGGTGGGCACAGAAAAGCCGTGGCCGGATGGACTAATTCCATTCCGGCCACGGCTCTTACACCGCTTAGTTACCAGGTATCCCTAGTTGCTATGAGTCGAGGTTTGGACCCGATTCAGGAACTGGCGCGTCGGTCAGCGGCATTCCGCCGGTAGCAGGCACCGCAGCCGTAGCCGGATTCGCATCCACGTCCTCGGCCGGGCCGGCGAACTGCGACTGGTACAGCCGGTAGTAGGCGCCCTGGGTCCCAAGCAGGTGCTCGTGGTTGCCCTGCTCCACAATCTGGCCGGACTCCATCACCAAGATGGTGTCCGCGTCGCGGATCGTGGACAGCCGGTGGGCAATCACGAAGCTGGTGCGGTCGCTGCGCAGCGCGGCCATCGCCTGCTGCACCAGCAGTTCGGTACGCGTATCCACCGAGCTGGTCGCCTCGTCCAGGATCAGCAGCGACGGGTTGGCCACGAACGCGCGGGCGATGGTGATCAGCTGCTTCTCGCCGGCCGACACGTTGGTGCCTTCCTCGTCGATGATGGTGTCGTAGCCATCGGGCAGCGCGCGCACGAAGCGGTCCACGAATGTCGCCTTGGCGGCCGCGATCACTTCCTCATCGGTGGCATCCAGCCGGCCATAGCGGATGTTCTCCATGATGCTTCCGCCGAAGAGCCACGCATCCTGCAGCACCATGCCCACCTTCGAGCGCAGGTCGGCACGGGAGAGCTCAGTGATATCGCGGTTATCGAGCATGATCTTCCCGGAGTTCAGCTCGTAGAAGCGCATCACCAGGTTCACCAGCGTGGTCTTGCCGGCGCCGGTCGGCCCGACGATGGCCACCGTATGGCCCGGGTCCGCATCGAAGGACAGGTCCTCGATCAGCGGCTTGTCCTGGCTGTAGGAGAAGGACACGTTCTGGAAGGAGACATGGCCATCGGCGCGGGCAGGCAGCGTGTCTTGCGCGTCATCCGGCTCCTGCTCATCGGCATCCAGCAGCTCGAAGGTGCGTTCTGCCGAGGCGACACCGGACTGCAGCATGTTCGCCACGCCGGCAATCTGGCCCAGCGGCTGGGTGAACTCGCGGCTGTACTGGATGAACGCGGTGGCGTCACCCAGGCTCATCGTGCCCGAGGCCACGCGCAGCCCGCCCACCACGGCGATGCCCACATAGGCCAGGTAGGACACGAAGTTCATCACCGGCATGATCATGCCGGAGACGAATTGGGCGCCGAAGCTGGCCTTGTACAGCTCCTCGTTGCGTGCGGTGAAGCGGTCCACCATGTCCTCTTCGCGACCGAAGACCTTCATCAGCTCGTGGCCGGAGAAGGATTCCTCGATCTGGCCGTTCAGCGCACCGGTGTTCTTCCACTGCGCGGTGAACAGCTTCTGCGCCCGGGTGCCGATGATGCCCGCGGCGGCTGCCGAAAGCGGCAGGGCCACCAGCGCAATCAGCGCCATCTGCCAGGAGACCACGAACATCATGATCACGATGCCGATAACCGTCATGGCCGAGGAGACCAGCTGGCTCAGTGCCTGCTGCAGCGCGTTCTGGATGTTGTCCACGTCGTTGGTTACGCGCGAGAGCAGATCGCCGCGCTGGCGCGTGTCGAAGTAGTTCAACGGCAGCTTGTTGATCTTGTCCTCGACGTCCTTGCGCAGGTTGTAGACCACGCGCATGACCAGCTTGTTCAGCAGCCAGCCCGAGGCCCACGAGAAGAGCGAGGCGATGAAGTACATGGAGAGCACAATCAGGATGTACTGCGAGAGCTGGGTGAAGTCGATGCCCTGGCCGGGGACGAAGTCCACCTTCGAGAGCATGTCGGCCTGGGTACCCTGCCCGGAGTCGCGCAGTTGCTGGATGACCAGTTCCGCGGGCGTGCCGGCCGGGATGTTCTTGCCGATCAGCCCGGCGAAGATCACGTCCATGGCCTTGCCCAGGATCCGCGGGGCAATCACCGAGAGCACCACGTACACGGTGATCAGGGCGAAGACCAGGACCATGCCCAGCTTGTAGGGGGACATCAGCCCGACCAGGCGCTTGGCCGATGGCCAGAAATGCTCGGCCTTGCGCACCGGGGCGCCGCCGCTCCAGTCGTCGGCTCCTGCCGCGGCATCGAATTCATTGACGTCCGCGAGCTCGCTTTCGAGCTGCTCCGGATCGATATTCTTCTGCTTCTTCGCCATTTAGGCCACCTCCTCCACGCTCAGCTGGGATGCCACGATTTCCTGATAGGTTTCCGAGGTTTCGAGCAATTGCTCGTGGGTTCCCCGGGCCACGATTTCGCCATGGTCCAGGACCAGGATCTGGTCCGCACCGGTAATGGTCGATACGCGCTGGGCCACGATGATCACCGCGGCGTCCTTGGTCGGCTCGGCCAGGGCCGCACGCAGCCTGGCATCGGTGTTCACATCCAGTGCCGAGAAGGAATCATCGAAGAGATAGGTGCTCGGCTTGGCGGCCAGGGCCCGGGCGATGCACAGGCGCTGGCGCTGGCCGCCGGAGACGTTGGTGCCGCCCTGGGAGATCTTGGAATCAAGCTGCCCTTCGCGATCGGCAACGAAGCCGTCGGCCTGGGCCACCCTCAGCGCTTCCCACAGCTCATCCTCGGTAGCGTCCTGGGCGCCGAAGCGCAGATTGCTGGCGATGGTCCCGGAGAACAGGTAGGGGCGCTGCGGCACCGCGGAGATATTCCGCGAAATGGTGTCGCGTCCCAGTTCCCTCAGCGGCACCCCGCCGATCAGGATCTCGCCTTCGGTAGCGTCGTAGAGCCGCGGGATCAGGTTCAGCAAGGTGGTCTTGCCGGCACCGGTGGACCCGATAATGGCAGTGGTCTGCCCCGGGTTGGCGGTGAAGGAGATGCCGTTGAGCACCGGCGCCTCGGCTCCGGGGTACCCGAAGCTGACGTTCTTGAATTCCACGGTGCCCGGGGTGGGCAATGCCATGTGCCGTTCGGCGGCGTCGAGCATGCTCGGATCGCTGTCCAGCACCTCGGCGATGCGGTCAGCCGAGACCATGGCGCGCGGCACCATCATGGCCATGAAGGTACCCATCATGACGGCCATGAGGATCTGCAGCAGGTACTGCAGGAAGGCGGTCAACGCGCCGACTTCCACCTGTCCGTTGTCCACTCGGTGCCCGCCGAACCAGAGCACGGCGGCGGTGGACAGGTGCAGGATCATGGTGATCGCCGGGAACATCAGCACGAACAGGTTGCCGACCTTCACGCCCAGGTCGGTGAGCTTCTGGTTGGCGTCGGCATAGCGCTGCGTCTCATGCTCTTCGCGCACGAAGGCTCGCACCACGCGGATACCGGTGATCTGCTCGCGCAGCACGCCGTTGATCCCGTCGATGCGGGTCTGCATGTCGCGGAACAGCGGCATGAGCTTGATGACCAGCAGGCCCACGACAATGAGCACCAGCGGCACCGACACCCAGACAAGCCAGGACAATCCCGGGTCTTCGCGGATGGCCATGATCACGCCGCCAATGGACATGATCGGGGCGGTGATCATGAAGTTCAGCGCCATCAGCGTGAGCATCTGGATCTGCTGCACGTCGTTGGTGCCGCGGGTGATCAAGGTAGCGGCACCGAACTTGTTGACGTCTTGGGCGGAGAAGGTAGAGACCTTCTCGAAGACCGCCTGGCGGATATCCCGCCCGACGCTCATGGAGGTCTTGGCCCCGAAGTAGACGGCGGCCACGGCGGTGGCTACCTGGATGAGGGCCACCACCAGCATGAGTCCGCCGGTGCGCCAGATATAGCCGATATCGGCAGTGACCACGCCGACATCGATGATCTTGGCGTTCAGGCTAGGCAGGTAGAGTGTGGCCATGGTGGTGGCCAGCTGCAATATGACTACTGCAGTGATCCACCCCGCATAGGGTTTGGAGTGTTTCAAGATGAGCTTGAGAAGCATGTGGAAAATCCTCGCTGGCATCAAGCTCTCCGGCATGCTGGACCTTCGGATTAAGGGCAGCGTGATTGAAGAGCGATTGCCAGTCTAGCGTTCCGCTTGGACACTTTGGATCATCCTTGCGATTGATTTTCATCAATCACTGCCATGCACCCGATTTTCCGCAGGATCCCGGGCATGGTGGCGTTAATCATAGATCGTGTATTTAACGGCAGCATGCAGCCCGGCGACGCCCTCGGCCAGGCAAATGAGCACGCTGAGCCGACACCGCCAAACCGCACCGGCGGAAACTCCCGTCCTGCAGCGTGCGACGCTACTTCAAGGCAGCTGTTGATTCGCGCACAACGAGCCGGGTCTCCAGTTGGAAAGGATGGGCGAATCTGCCCGGATCATCAGCCAGCGCCAGCAGCCGCTCCACGGCAATTTGCCCCATTGAATCCAACGGTTGGCGTACCGTGGTCAACGGCGGCGACATCCAGGACGCGGCAGCTGCATCGTCAAAGCCAACCACGCTGAGATTCCAGGGAATCCCAACGCCCAGCTCCTCCGCCGCACGAAGCACACCCAGTGCCACATCATCGGAAACTGCAAAGATCGCAGTCGGAGGATTCTTCCCATGGAGCATTTTCAACGCTGCGTTACGACCAGACTCCGGCGTATAGCTGTCGCCTGCAACAAGGGATTCGTCAACGGGAACACCGGCTTCTTGCATTGCCGTACGGAAGCCTTGCAACCGCTCCCCGGCCGGCACGGAATGACGTGGCCCGCTGGCAAAGCCAATCCTCCGGTGCCCCAGGCCAAGCAGGTGCTCGGTCGCCTGCTTTCCACCTTGCCAGTTGGTTGCGCCGATGGAGACCATGTGCTCCGCATTGGGGGCAGCGGGGTCAATGATGATCACGGGCAATTCATGGGCTCGGCACCAGCGGACCTTGCTGTCTTCCAGGAAGGTCGTAACAAGAATCAACCCGGCCACACCACTCTTGACCTGCTCGCGAAGCCAAGCCATCGACAGCACATCGTACCCCCGGGCTTCGCCTTCGATACAGGTATTAACCAGAACCACCCCAGCGCGCTTCGCTGCCCGGATCGCCCCGTTGAGCACCGTTGCCGCGTAGGGACTATTGAAGTGGTCGAACACGATAACCACCGCTTTGCGTCCATCGTTGGCTTTTGAACGTGGGCGAGGCGCATAGCCCATCTCTTCAGCAATGGCCGCGATTTTTCGACGCACGGATTCACTGACGTCTCCGCGATCATTAAGTGCCTTTGACGCCGTAGAAGTTGACACGCCCGCCGCTTGCGCAACGTCTTGAAGGCGAGTACCCACAGATCAACCTCCTGTTTATGCGCTCCACCGAGAGCTTGGCTCGCACCAACCGTGATGCAAGACAAAATATATCGCAAATCTCATGAGAAGATAACCGAAACTTTCGGAATCAATCCAAGGAACAAAACTGCGATCCCCGAATGCATACTTGCCTAGTCGCGACGGCCGGCAGCTGCATCCGTGCAATTATGTCACGGAAATTCAGCGGTGATACCGATCTGATATTTTCCCTTGACGAGACCTGCGCCACACTATAACCTTTCTCCACCGCCGCCAACTTTCCGAAACTTTCGCTCGTGCGTGTCGGTTGATCGTTGTCTCTCCCCTGCCAAGCAAAGGATTCCTGCAATGCGCAACGCCAAGAACTCGCCCTCCTCTTCCCAAGGGAAATTCAGCATCCCTCGACGACTGCTGGTTTCGGCTGCCATGGTTGCTCCGCTGACCCTGGCCGCCTGCGGTGGCGCGCAACCGGGAGGAGAAGCCAACAGCGAATTCTCCGCTTGGGCACTGACCGGCACCCAGCAGAATGCGTTCAAGGACTCCTTTGCCCAGTGGAATGAAGGCAATCCGGAACAGCCCATCGCCTCCGATTTCTTCGCCAACGATGCCTACAAGGAAAAGGTCCGCACCGCCGTCGGTGCCGGCAATGCTCCGACCCTGATCTTCAATTGGTCCGGTGGCACCCTGGCTGACTATGTGGCCAACGGCAATGTCGTGGATCTGACTGGCAAGGTCGATGCGCTGGAAGAACGGGCCATCGAGGCCGTCGAGAAGACCGGCGAGGTCAACGGCGTGCAGTACGCCGTCCCAAACAACAGCACCCAGCCGGTGGTGCTTTACACCAACAAGAAGCTCTTCGAACAGGTAGGAGTCGAGGCCCCCACCACTTGGCAGGAAACCCTCGACGTGGTCAAGGCCTTCAAGTCCGAGGGAATCACCCCGTTCGCAGTCGCCGGACAGAGCCAGTGGCCCTACCTGATGTGGATCGCCTACCTGACCGACCGCATCGGTGGCCCGGAGGTATTCCAGGCCATCCAGAACAATGAACCCGATGCCTGGAGCCACCCAGCGGTCGCCGAAGCATTGACCAAGATCCAGGAGCTCGTTGAGGCAGGTGGCTTCGGCGATTCCTTCGGTTCCGTGGTCGCAGACGCCAACGCCGACGCCGCTCTGGTCCACACCGACAAGGCAGCCATGCTGCTGCAGGGATCCTGGCTCTATGCCGGATTCAAGGCTGATGCCCCGCAATGGTACGAGGAAGAGAACTTGGGCTTTGCCCCATTCCCGACCATGGAAGGAGGCAAGGGCGATCCCTCGAACATCGTGGGCAACCCAGCAAACTTCTGGTCGGTTTCAGCCGACGCCTCCGACGAAGCCCAGCAGGCGGCTTTCGAATACCTCAACGACTACACGCTGAATGAGGAATCGGTAGAGAGCTTCATCGGTTTGGGCCTGGTGCCTTCGGTTGACGGCGCCGAGGAAGCCATTGCCTCCAGCGAAGACGCGGACTTCCTCGGCTACGCCTACAAATCGGTACAGGACGCTCCCAACTTCCAGCTTTCCTGGGACCAAGCCCTGGCCCCGGACCAAGCCCAGATCTTGCTGACCAACTTGTCGCAGATTTTCCAGGGGTCCATCACCCCGGAGCAATTTGTGAAAACCATGAACGCAACCATTAAGTAGCCCCGATGCTGATGAAATCCCATACCGCGCCGGTACGCTCGCGCCAACGGCGCGGAACCAGCATAGGTCCAAGCAACTGGTTGCTGGCACCCGCACTGGTTTTCTTCGCCGTATTTGCCCTGGTTCCGCTGCTGGGCGTGGCCGTACTCTCGTTCATGCACTGGGATGGGCTTGGCACCCCGTCCTTCGCAGGCATAGCCAACTGGCAGCAGACCTTCTCCAACCCGGTCACCCTGAACGCCATGTGGCTCACCTTTGCGATGACGGTGCTGTGCTACCTCACCCAGGCGCCGATCTCCATCCTGATTGGCGTGTTCATGGCAGGCGGGCAGAAGTACCGCGCCGTGTACTCGGTGCTCTACTTCCTGCCACTGCTGTTCTCCGCAGCCGCAGTGGGCATCGCCTTCAAGGCGTTGCTGGACCCGAATTTCGGCTTGTCCAAGGCCTTCAGCATCGGTTTGTTGAGCCAGGATTGGCTCGGCAGCACCGATCTGGTCTTCTACGTCCTGATTTTCGTGATCTCGTGGTGCTTCGTTCCCTTCCACTCGTTGCTCTACCAAGCAGCGGTAAAGCAGATCCCCACCTCCATGAATGAGGCGGCCATGCTCGACGGGGCAGGACGAGTTCGCACCTTCTTCTCGGTCACGCTCCCGCAGATCAAGTACACGGTCATCACCAGCTCCACGCTGATGATTGTCGGGTCCCTGACTTACTTCGATCTGGTGTTCGTGATGACCAACGGCGGTCCGGGAAATGCCACGCGCATCCTGCCGCTGGATATGTACCTCACCGGTTTCCGCAGCTACCAAATGGGTGCGGCCAGCGCCATTGCAGTGATCCTGGTGGTCGTGGGTCTGCTGGTCTCGCTGCTGCTGAATAAATTCAGCGACACCGACAAGATGGAAAGCCAGCAGGAGGGCGCCTGATGAAACTGCAAACCAAGAGCGGTTACGCTCCGAACGTACCCGGCGGTCTCGTTGCAACCTTCTGGCTGCTGATCACCGTTGTGCCGATCTACTACATAGTGGTCACCAGCCTGAAGCCTCGCCAGGAGTACTTCGGCTCCAACCCGCTGGCGTGGCCGGAAAACCTCAGCTTCGAGGCCTACGGCCGGGTCCTGGAAAACGACTTCGCGCTGTATTTCTTCAACTCCGCGCTGGTCACCGTGGTGTCGGTCGGAGTAGTACTGATGATTTCGCTGCTGGCCAGCTACGTGATTGTGCGCAACCGCGGAGCTTTCGCGAAGTTCAGCCACCGGCTGTTTCTGCTGGGCATTGCGATCCCTATCCAGGCGACCATCATCCCGGTCTATTACATGATCGTGAAAATGGGCCTCTACGACTCGTTGCTGGCATTGATCCTGCCGAGCATCGCCTTCGCCATTCCGATCAGCGTACTGATCCTGACCAACTTCCTGCGCGATGTGCCTTCCTCGCTCTACGAGGCCATGACCATAGATGGTGCCAGCCACTGGCAGATGTTCCGGTTACTGGTACTTCCCTTATCCAAGCCGGCCATCATGGCCGTGGGCATCTACAACGCATTGCAGGTGTGGAACAGCTTCCTCTTCCCGCTGGTCCTGACCCAGAGCTCGGAAGTGCGCGTATTGCCCCTGTCCCTGTGGACCTACCAGGGTGAATTCGCGGTGGACATCCCGGCGGTACTCGCCGCCGTGGTCCTCTCCTGCGTCCCAATCCTCGCGGCCTACATTGTCGGCCGCCGCCAGCTAGTGGCAGGCCTGACCGCTGGCTTCAGCAAGTAACCCCTAGAACTTCTGCAAAGGAACATTGTGAACTCCAAGAATTCGCCCTGGCATGACGCTAGCCAGCCAATTGCCACCCGTGTCGAGGCCTTGATGGCCGAGATGACAATCGAAGAAAAGGTTTCCCAGCTCGGTTCATTCTGGATTCGCCCGGCGGAGCGCAATAGCAATGGCGAGGGCAATGTGGCCCCCATGGAGAACACCTTCTCCAAGGACCACGCCAGTTTCGACGCCGAAATCGTTGATGGCTTGGGGCAGATCACCCGCGCCTTCGGTTCTGCACCGCTGGAACCGTCCGAGGGCAGAGCCCGGCTGGCTGAGCTGCAGCGCAAGGTCATGGCGGCCAACCGCTTTGGCATTCCTGCGCTGGCACATGAAGAATGCCTGACCGGATTCACCACCTTGGGCGCCACCTGCTACCCCGCCTCGATCGCGTGGGGCGCCAGTTGGGATCCCCAGCTGGTCGGCGAGATGGCTTCGCTCATTGGCGCGGATATGAAGAAGACCGGTGTGCATCTGGGGCTGTCCCCGGTGCTCGATGTGGTGCGCGATTACCGCTGGGGTCGAGTGGAAGAAACACTGGGCGAAGATCCCCACCTGGTCTCGGAGCTGGCCACCGCCTATGTGCGCGGCATCCAGGGCTCCGGGGTCCATGCCACCTTGAAGCACTTCGCCGGTTATTCCGCTTCCCGCGCCGGACGCAACCATGCCCCGGTCACCATTGGGCACCGTGAATTCGAGGATGTCATCCTTCCTCCCTTCGAGCGTGCGGTGCGCGAAGCCGGCGTGAAATCGGTGATGAACTCCTACTCCGACATCGATGGCGAGACCCCCGCGGCCAGCCGCCGGTTGCTTACCGAGGTGCTGCGCGAACGCTGGGGCTTTACCGGTACCGTGGTCTCGGACTATTGGGCCATCAGCTTCCTGGAAACCATGCACCGCATTGCCAAGGACCAGGATGAAGCCGGCATCATTTCGCTGGCCGCCGGCATGGACGTTGAACTGCCAGAAACCAATGCCTTCCGCAACCTGGCCCAGGCCGTATCCGACGGCCGGCTCAACGCAGAAGTACTGGACACCGCGGTACGCCGCGTGCTGGTGCAAAAAGCCGAGCTCGGGTTGCTGGACGCGGACTGGTCGCCGGAAGCGGACTGGGACGGCGAGCAGGTGGACTTCGACTCGGCCACCAACCGCGCCCACGCGCGCAAGATGGCCGAGGAATCCATCATCCTGCTCAAGAACAACGGAATACTGCCGCTTGGCGCGCAAGCTGTTCCCGCGTCCATCGCCGTGGTGGGCCCTTCAGCCTCCCAGCCGCGAGCCCATCTGGGATGCTATTCCTTCACCAACCACGTGCTTTCGCGCTTCTTCGGCGAGGATGCCCATGGCATCGAACTGCCTTCAATTCTTGATTCGCTGCGCGCAGCTCCGTCACTGGCCGGAACTGACGTCAGCTACGAGCGCGGGGTCGACTTCACCGATCCGGATGGCAGCGGCATCGCGGCTGCGGTGGCCGCGGCCCGCAATGCCGAGGTGGCCATCGTGACCGTTGGAGATCTCGCGGGCCTCTTTGGACGTGGCACCTCCGGAGAAGGGTGCGATGTGGTGGATCTTTCGCTACCGGGCCGCCAGGCTGACCTGGTCGAAGCCGTCCTGGCTACCGGCACGCCAACCATTTTGGTGCTGGTGACCGGACGCCCGTATTCCCTCGGCCCCTTCGCCCAGCGGACTGCCGGAATCGTGCAGGCATTCATGCCCGGAGAGGAGGGCGGACCGGCTCTCGCCTCGGTACTGACCGGAGGCATCAACCCTTCGGGCAAGCTGCCGGTTCAAATCCCCGACCATATCGGCGGACAGCCCGGCACCTACCTCCAACCCCCACTGGGCTGGTACTCCGATGGAGTCTCCAACCTTGATCCGCGGCCGCTGTATCCCTTCGGATACGGGCTGTCCTACACCGGATTCGAGCTGCGCGACCTGCAGATTTCGGATTCGGAAATCGCTGCTGACGGTGTCGTGGACATCTCGGCGACGCTCACCAACACCGGTGATCGTTCGGGAGCAGAGGTCATCCAGCTCTACCTGCGAGATGAGGTCGCCTCGGTCGTCCGGCCCCGTCGCTGGCTGGCCGGCTTCGCGAAGGTGGCGCTGGAGGCAGGCGAGTCCAAGCGCGTGAGCTTCTCGGTGCACGCGGATCGCACCTCATTTACCGGGCTGAAAAACCAGCGCATCGTGGAGCCTGGCAGCTTTGCCGTCCAGGTGGGCAATAGCAGCGAGGATTTGCCGTTGACCGGTTCCTTCACGATCACCGGCGAGGTGCGCGAAGTCCTGGAGGGACGAGTCATGGATACGCCGGTACAGGTGCGCGCTGTGGCTTCAAGCCGGTTGCAGGAAGCGGCACCAAGCGGAGCCTAGATCCGCCGGCGAATAGCTAGTCGCTGCTGTCTTCCACCGCTCGCCGCCCGACGCCTTCGAGATGCTTTTCCATGGCTGCTCGGGCGGCTTGCGGATCCCCGGCCTGGAAGGCCTGGAGGATTTTGGTGTGCTCGGAGATGGCGCAGTCGGCGTCCGTGACGCCGCGTCCGGCGAAGAGCCGGAAGCGCTGCACCTGTCCGCCCAGGGCTTGGAAGGCCGTGAGTAAAAAGGGGTTTCCGGTAAATTCTGCGATGAGCCGGTGAAAGTCCTCATCGGCTTTCCAGTAGTCCCGGAATTCGCTGTAGGACCCGCCGGTCGGCGCGGTTCGCAGCCGATCGATGGTGTCGGCGAGCTGCTCCACCATTTCCCCGTCGGCCCGGGCGCAGGCCAATTCCGCATTCTCAGCTTCGATGAGTTTTCGAACGGCTACCAGTTGGCCATGTTCCTCTGCCGTCATCAATGGGGCCACCCGATACCCCTTGAGGGCCGCGCGGCGCACCATTCCGGTGTGTTCCAACCGCGCCAAGGCTTCTCTCACCGGTGTTGGAGAGACGCCTAGATCACGGGCAATTCCGTCAATACTCAACGCAGCATCAGCCTCAAACCGCCCATCGATCAGGGCGGCGAGGAGCTCCTCATACACACGATCAGCCAGGACCTGGCGTGAGGGCAGCGAGGTTTGGGAAAAGACGGAAGCCATCAAACCATCATATATTCGTCGGCGCTCATTGGGTCTACCTTCCAGCTCGAACTATTGACACGAATCACACTTTCATAGATCCTATAGGATATTGGATTCAAATATTGGAGGCAGAATGAACTACACCGCAGCCGACTGGCCGATCACCGCAGCCCTGTTGCAGTTCCCGCACGAACTGCGTTCCGGAGGCACCGTCCAAGACGCCGATGCCTCGGTGTGGCTCGACGTTTTCACCGAAGTACGCGAAGCCGGCTTCACCAACGTCGACCTCTTCGATGGCTGGGTCCGCCCCGGAGACCTGAGCACCCAGCGCCTGGACGAGCTCAAGGCCACCGCACAGGCGGCCGGCGTCGGCGCACCAGCCATTTCGGCCATCCGCCGCAGCGTCATCGATGCGCAAAACTGGGAAGATAATCTGGCCTACAGCCACCGCACCCTGGAAGCCGCCGCCCAGTTGGGTTGCGAGGTCGTTTCCTTCGGATTGCACCAGGCCCTGACCCCGGCACAGCGCGAGCAACTGTGGTTCTGGACCGTTGAGGGCCATCAGGATCCGGTCGGTGACCGCGAAACCTGGGATAAAGCGGTAACGCGAATCCGCGAACTGGGCACCCACGCCGCCGAACTCGGCCTGCTGCTCTCCCTGGAAATGTACGAGGACACCTACATCGGCACCGGCGACTCGGCCGTGCGATTGCTGCAGGACATCGACCTGCACAACGTCGGACTGAACCCGGACCTGGGCAATCTGGTTCGGGTGCACCGCCCCATTGAGGACATCCACGAGCTCATCGCCAAGACCATGCCCTTCGCCAACTATTGGCATGTGAAGAACTACCTGCGCGATGAGAATGTGGCCCGCGGGCAGTTCTCAGCCATGCCGGCCCCGCTGGAAACCGGCGTGATCAGCTACCGCGAGGCCTTCAAGGTAGCCCTCGAACACGGTTTCCAGGGCATCATCTGCACCGAGCACTACGGCGGAGACGGGCTGAGCGTCAGCGCAACCAACCAGCGCTACCTGCGCGAGCACATCCTGCCAAAAACCACCGACTACCAACTCGGTACCCCCTTGGTAGCCCAGGGGCGGCAGCAGCTCCAGGCCTCCTAACCCGTTTCCCAACAAGCACAAGCAGGTTCCAGAAGACATGACAAAAATCTTTGACGATCCCACCGGATTCGCTGATGCAGCCATCGACGGATTGGTCGCGGCCCACCGTAACCGCCTGGAACGGGTGGACGGCGGCGTGGTGCGCGCCAGCCAAATGCAGCAGAACCAGGTCGCCGTGGTCATCGGCGGCGGTTCTGGGCACTATCCTGCCTTCGCCGGGTTGGTCGGCCCCGGTCTGGCCGCCGGCTCCGCCTGCGGCAACCTCTTCGCTTCGCCTTCCGCCGGACAGATTTACCGGGTAGCCAAGGCAGCCTCCACCGGAGGCGGGGTGCTGCTCAGCTACGGCAACTACGCCGGAGACGTACTGCACTTCGGCCAGGCCGCTGAACGGCTAGTCGCCGACGGAATCGAAACACGCACCGTGGTGGTCACCGACGATATTGCCAGCGCCCCTCCGGAACGCAAGCATGAACGCCGCGGAATCGCCGGAGACCTCACCGTCTTCAAGATCGCCGGAGCCGCCTCGGAAGAAGGCGCGGACCTCGAAGAAACAGTACGCCTAGCCGAGAAAGCCAACGAACGGACCCGCAGCCTGGGCGTGGCCTTTGATGGCTGCACCCTGCCCGGCGCCGGAGCCCCGCTATTCCACGTCCCGGCACAGGGCATGTCCCTGGGGCTGGGCATCCACGGTGAGCCAGGCATCTCCGAACACAAGTTGCCGACCTCGTCCGAGCTAGCCGAACTGTTGGTCTCCCGCCTGCTTGCGGACCGTCCAGCCGAGGCAGGAATCCGGGTAGTACCTATTGTCAACGGCCTGGGCACGGTCAAATACGAGGAACTCTTTGTGCTCTACGCACACGTAGAGCGGCTGCTCATCGCCGAGGGCCTGCAGGTCGTTGAGCCAGAATGCGGTGAATTGGTCACCAGCCTGGACATGTCCGGCGCCTCGCTGACCCTGTTCTGGGTAGATGAGGAACTCGAAAGGCTCTGGAGCGCCCCGGCAGATACACCGGCGTTCCGGCGCGGCAACGTCACTGCCGCCGCTCGACGCACCTTCGCTGTGGCAGACGCTCGCGAACGCACCCACGAGGTAGCCACCGCGGCTTCGGCACACCTGGGCCAGCAAGCCGCCGGCCTGCTCGAAATTACCCGTGGCATCATCGTGCGACATGAAGCGGAACTGGGAGATCTCGATGCCATCGCCGGGGATGGGGACCACGGGATCGGCATGCGCCGCGGCATCGAAGCGGCGGTCGGGGCCGCCACGGCCGTCGCTGGAACACGCAGCGTGCGCGATGTCCTGGCTTCCGCCGGTGAGGCATGGAGCGAGAAGGCCGGAGGAACCTCCGGCGCCCTGTGGGGCGCGGGAATCACCGCTATCGGTCAGTCGCTGGGCAATCGCGAGCAGTACAGCCATGCAGACCTGGCCCAAGCAGTCGAGGCCTTTAGCGATGCGGTAATCACCTTGGGCAAAACCGATTTGGGCGACAAGACCATGGTTGATGCCCTGCACCCCTACACGGAATCCATCAGGGAAGGCATCAGAGCTGCCCTGCCCCTCGGGCTGGTCTTGGAACGCAGTGCAAGCACAGCCAAGGCAGCGGCTCTGGCAACCGCGAATCTGCGTCCCAAGAAGGGCCGCGCCCGTCCATTGTCGGAGAAGTCGCTTGGCCATCAGGACCCTGGTGCGTATTCCTTCGCACTGATCGTTGCCGGTCTCTCCGCGCAGCATGCCAACAGCACCCTGGCCTAGCCCAACCGAGCACAGCAGAAAAGGACAACATGGAAAAGAAACTGAAGATCATCATCGGCAACGACGAAGCCGGAGTGGACTACAAGGTAGCGCTCAAGGCCTTCTTGGAAGCGGATGCCCGCGTGGATTCCGTAGTGGATGCCGGGGTGGGATCCAATGACTCAACGGCATACCCGCATGTTGCGGTCGCAGCTGCCAGGCGGGTGGCTGCTGGCGAAGCGGACCGCGCACTGCTGATCTGCGGCACCGGATTGGGCGTGGCCATCGCTGCCAACAAGGTTCCCGGCATCCGTGCCGTTACGGCGCATGACTCCTATTCCGTAGAACGATCGGTGCTCAGCAATAATGCACAAGTGCTGGCCTTCGGGCAACGGGTCATCGGTTTGGAACTGGCCAAGAAGTTGGCCTCCGAATGGCTCGGCTACCAGTTCGATGCTTCCAGTGGCTCAGCGGCCAAGGTCGATGCCATCTGCTCCTACGAGCCCGAAACCAACTAGACCCACCACTGGGTCAGCGAATCTCCTTCTACGAAAGACACATCATGGACATCAAAGTAGCAATTATCGGTTCGGGTTACATGGGCGGCGGCATTGGCCAGGTACTGGCCTTGGCCGGTGCACGCGTAGCCTTGGCCGACACCTCGGCAGAAGTCGCGCAGAAGAATCTGGAACGCCTGCTAGCCGAATCAGTTGATTTCGAATCCCGCGGCCTGTTCCCAGCAGGTGCCACCGAGATCCTGAAGCAGAACCTTTCTGCCGCGGCATCATTGGAAGAAGCTGTCGCTGGTGCCGATTTCGTTGAAGAAGCCGTCCCCGAAGTTCTGGAAATCAAGCACGAGACCCTGCGCCGGATCAGCGCCGCTGCATCCGCAACCGCCGTGATCGGTTCAAACACCTCGACCATCTCGATTGGCGACATGGCGACCGCCGTGACCAATCCGGAGCGCTTCCTGGGCGTGCACTTCTCCAATCCTTCACCGTTCATCCCGGGTGTCGAGATCATCCCCCATGAGGGCACTTCCCAGGCAACTATCGACGCGGCCGTCGGGTACGTCGAAGCCACTGGCAAGGAGACTGCCGTAGTCAAGGACGTCACCGGTTTCGTCCTGAACCGCCTGCAGTACGCGCTCTTCCACGAGGCCACCCAGCTGGTGGAGGACGGCGTTGCCTCGGCCGAGGCCATCGACACGCTGGTGCGCACCACCTTCGGATTCCGCTTGCCGTTCTTCGGTCCCTTCGCGATTGCCGACATGGCAGGCCTGGACGTATACAACTTCTGCTACACCTCCCTGCAGACCGACTTCCCTGAACGCTTCGCCACCCCGGGGATCCTCACCGAGAAGATTGAGGCAGGCAAGCTGGGCACCAAGTCCGGCGGGGGCTTCCTAGATGTGCCTGCGGACCAGCTGCCGGAGCTGATCGCCTACCGCAACGAGGCCTACGTCAAGATGGGCCAGCTGCTCAAGGAACTCGGCCCGGCACCCTTGGCGACGCAGAACGCCCAGTAGCGATCCATGTCCACGATCATTCGCCCCGAATCCCAATACATTGGTGTCAGCACAAAAATGTATCTGGGCTACGCTCAGTCCCTGGCCTGGCTCGAAGGGATGCGCGAGCAACTGCTCGTGCACGATGCGCCAGGGACAGTGAAGTCGGAAGTCATTGCCTTTGTTGCGCCATCCTTCCCGGTGCTCGAATCCGCGGCGCGAATACTGCGCGGCACCGGCTGCCAGTTGGCCGCACAGAACTGCGCGGCCACCGAGGGAGCCGTGACCGGCGAGGTCAGTGCCGGGATGCTGGCAGAACTCGGGGTGCAGATCGTGGAGCTGGGGCATGCAGAACGGCGTGCCGATTTCGGCGAAGACGACCGCGTGGTGGCAGCGAAGGTACGCGCTGCCGCCGCCTCCGGCCTGCGCCCCCTGCTGTGCATCGGAGAGCTCGAACACGGCGATGCCCCCAGCGCAGCACGCCAATGCCTGCAGCAGATCGCCGCGGCGCTGGGCAGCAGGACCACAGAAGTGATCGATCCGTCCTCGGTGCTCTTCGCCTATGAACCGGTCTGGGCGATTGGCGCCGCCCAGCCGGCGTCCGCCGAACACATCAATGCGGTATTGCGGATTATCCGCAAGGAACTGACCCGCAGCGAAAAACCCGTGGCACTGATTTACGGTGGCAGCGCAGGCCCCGGCCTGCTCCCCCGCCTTCCCGAGGCCGATGGCCTCTTCTTGGGCCGGTTCGCCCATGACCCAGCCAACTTCGGCGCCGTGCTCGATGAAGCGCGCGCCCGCCAAATTCATCTGGAGACCTCATGATTCAACTGTCCTTCCTCAGGGTGGCCGCAGCTACTCCACCCGAGGCGACGCTGCCAATTCCCGTCCTGCTGCTGATCGCGGTGCTGGCCATAGCCTTGCTGCTGTTCCTGATCATGAAAGTTCGCATGCATGCGTTCTTCTCATTGATTATCGTCAGCTTGCTGACAGCGGTAGCTGCCGGTGTGGATGCACAGGATCTGCTGGAGACCATCGTCGGACCCTTCGGCAAGACATTGGGCAATGTGGCCATGCTGGTTGGCTTCGGTGCGGTTCTCGGTCGAATAATCGAAACTTCCGGCGGCGCGCAGGTGATCTCAGAGAAGCTGATCGGGCTGTTCGGCGAGAAACGTGCACCACTGGCCTTGTCCGTGGCATCGTTGCTCTTCGGCTTCCCAATTTTCCTGGATGCCGGCTTCATTGTCATGCTGCCTATCATCTACACCGTGGCCCGCCGGGTCGGCGGCGGCCTGCTTCGCTACGCGCTGCCTTCCGCAGGCGCCTTCCTGGTCATGCACGCGCTGGTGCCACCGCACCCGGGTCCCGTTGCTGCCGCGGGAATCGTCGGCGCCGACGTCGGGTTGGTGCTCATGGTTGGACTCCTGGTCGGAATACCGACCTGGTATGTTGCCGGATACCGGCTCTCGTTGGTGCTCGCGGCTCGCACCCAAATGATTTCCGTCCCTGAATTGCTCGGCAAGCCAAAAGAAGACCAGAAGAACCCTCCAAGCTTTGCAGTAGTGCTCGGCTTGCTGCTCCTGCCGCTGGTATTGATTTTCATGAATACCGGGATTAAGACCCTGCAAGCGACCGGTGCTGTCTCGGAAGATGCATTGTGGGCCCAGATTCTCGTTTTCGTCGGCAATACGCCCATCGCCTTGTTGATCTCCACCTTGTCGGCAATGTACCTGCTGGTCATTCGGGGACATGAGGGTCCACTCGGAGGAGCGTTGGAGAAAGTTGTCGACGACGCGTTGGCTCCAGTGTGCTCGATTATTCTGATTACCGGCGCTGGCGGCATCTTCGGCGGAGTCCTCACCGCCACGGGTATCGGCGGGGCCATGGCCACCAGCCTGCAAGCGGTCGGCATGCCGCTGATCCTCGCGGGCTTCCTGATTGCAGTGATCATGCGCGTCGCCCAGGGCTCTGCCACCGTCGCCGGCACCACTGCCGCCGGGCTCATGGCTCCTGCCGTTGCCGCTTCCGGGGATCAGTCCCCGCTGGCACTGGCCTGCATTGTCGTTGCCATCGTCGCAGGCGCAATCACGCTTTCGCACGTCAACGACTCGGGGTTCTGGTTGGTGAGCCGCTTCCTTGGCATCTCCACGAAGACCGCCCTGTCGACGTGGACCGTCATCGCCACCGCAGTCGGCGTCATGAGTTTCGCGCTGTGCTGGTTGCTCTACGCACTGGTTGCCTGACTAGGCAGCGCAACGGCTATCGCCGCAATGACGGAACGAAAATGGGCGAGCTCCCCAACGAACTATTCAGTTCGCTGGGGAGCTCGCCCAATCATGGTGCTAGTTGCCGAACGCCGGCGGAGCGATCTCATCGTGCTTGGTCTTCTCGCTGTCCTTCTGCTTCTCGGAAGGAACCGTCAGGATGATCGCGGCGATGGCGATGACCACCATCAGCACATTGAACAGCAAGCCGACCGCGCCGCCGAAGCGCAGCGCCACATTGTCCTGCCGCCCGATGAACAATCCCCAGGACTGGATGGTTGCCGGATCCATGTGTTGGCCGGCCACGTACAGCGCTGCGGAAATTGCCACGCCGATGGCATTGCCCAGCGAAGAGGCCATCTTGTAGATGCCCGAGGCGGCGCCCACCTGGTTGTCCGGCACATTGGACAGCGCCGCGTCGGTGGACGGGGTGGCGTAGAAGCCCAGGCCGATGCCGAACAGCGTGAAGCCGATGACCGAAAGCACGATGTATTGGTCGATGTACACGAAGGTCATCGAGCACAGCAAGATGCCGATGCCGGTGATCATCGATCCCCAGAGCATCGGCTTCTTCGGCCCGAAGCGCTGCAGCAGCTTCTCGCCCACGCGGATGGTGGCCAGGATGGCAATCAGGTAGCCCAGGGTCAGCAGGCCGGATTGCAGCGAGGACATGCCCGCGGCGATCTGCACCAGCCCCAGGGAGACGATCAAGGTGCCTGCCGCGCCATTGAGCAGGAAGTTGGAGAGCGTGGCACCGGTGAAGGTGCCGTTGGAAAACAGCTTCAGGTTCACGAACGGGTTGCGGTTGCGCACCTCGATCTGCAAGAACACCAGCCCGGCCACCACGAAGATGGCCACCAGGGCGATCCCGGCCATCGAGAGCCAGCCGATATTCGGCCCCTGGGAGATGTACACGTTGATCGAAACCAGCATGATGATGAAGAAGACGAGCCCGGACCAGTCGAAGCGGTGCGAGGCGTTCGGATCCTGCTCGGCCTTGGACTCCGGGGTGCCCTTGAGCAGGAACAGCGCGAGCACCGAGAGCACAATGGAGATCCAGAAAATCGAGCGCCAGCCCAGGAAGCTGGTGGCCATCAGCCCGCCGAACAGCGAGCAGAACCCCGAACCGCCCCAGGAGCCGATGGACCAGTAGGACAGCGCCCGTTGGCGGTCCTTGCCCTCGTAGTAGGTTTTCACCAGGGCCATGGATGCCGGCATGATGCAGGCCGCGGACAATCCCTGGATCACCCGGCCGCCCAGCAGCATCGCGCTGGTCACTCCGCCCAGGTTCTCGGGGGTCAACGCAATCAGCAGCGAGCCGGCAATCGACAGCCAAATGCCGATATACAGGATCTTGGCCCGGCCCACCGGTCGGCCAGCCCGCCAGCGACAACGATGAAGATTCCGGAGAACAGGGATGTGATGGACACCGCCAAGTTGGCCAGGGTTTCCTCCACGCCCAGCTGGCCGCGGATTCCCGGAATGACGTTCAACAGCGTCTGGGCGAAAAGCCAGAAGTTGATGACCGCCAGGACGATGCCCAGCAGCCATTTATCCGTGGGCTGCCAGGTGCTGGCACCGCGGCCCGTCGAGGTTGGCATCATCCGTTCCTCCTAGTCCTGTGCCCCGCGGCCCAGGTAGGCCAAGGCGGCCACAACCTGGGTGCGGGTTCCGGTTTCCAGGGTCGGGTGGATCACCGGGGCGAAGAATGGCGAATGGTTCGCCGGGATATCGGCGGAGACGGTGCCCTTGGCCACCGCATCCTGGTACTTCTGCTTCTCCACGCAGCCCACCGTCCAATAGGCGTACGGAATGCCGAAGGCATCCGGGATGGTGCTGAAGTCTTCCGAGGCGGTGGCCGGGTCCGCCTGGTAGACCTGCCCATCGGCGAAGTGCGCCTCGAATGCCTCGGTGATCCGCGCGTTGGCCGCCTCGTCGTTGCTGGTCAGCGGGAACTGGTCGTAGAACTCGAATTCGGGTTCCTTGGGCGAGCCGGCAGCCTGGCATTCGCCGCGCACGATCCGCTGGATGGAGTCGATGACGTGCTGGCGGATGGCCGGCTCGTAGGTGCGGATATTCAGCAGCAGTTGGGCGCGGTCCGGGATGATGTTCGCGGTGGCGCCGGCATTCAGCGCGCCCACGGTGAGCACCGCGAAACGCCCGGGCTGGGTTTCGCGGGAGACGATGGTCTGCAGCTTGAGCACAATCGAGGAAGCCAGCACCACCGGGTCCACCGAATTATGCGGCATCGAGCCATGGGCTCCGCGGCCATGCACGGTGATCCGCAGGCAGTCCCCTGCAGAGAGGATCGGCCCGGCGGTGGTCCCGATCATCCCGGCTTCCGCCGGCATCACGTGCTGGGCCAGGGCAACTGCTGGTTTCGGCAGCCGGTCCACCAGCCCGTCGTCCACCATCGCCTTGGCGCCTGCCGCGGTTTCCTCGGCTGGCTGGAACAACGCCAGATAGGTGCCGGACCAGGATTCCTGGTTCTCGGCCAGGAACTTGGCGGCGCCGAGCAGGGTGGCCATATGCATGTCGTGGCCGCAGGCGTGCATGACGCCCGGGACCGTGGAAGAATACTCCAGCCCGGTGTCCTCGGTGACCGGCAACGCATCCATGTCGGCGCGGGCCAGTACCACCGGCCCTTCGCCATTGCGCAGGACCCCGACGATTCCGGTGCCGCCGATCAAGTGGGCTTCATAGCCCAGATCTTCGAGTTCCTCGCAGATCCGCGCGGAGGTTTCGTGTTCCTTCAGCCCCAGCTCCGGATGCCGGTGGAAATGCTTGTAGAGCTCCTCCTGCCAGGGCAGCTGCTCCAAGATCGAGGCGGTGATTTCCTGCGCAGTGCCCATTGGCGTTCCTCTCTTCGCACCCAACAGCGCTTAGCCCAAAGGGCCCTGCTGGCTTATTCGCTTTCAATCTAGCCTTTGGCCAGCAGGCCAGTCCAGCAACCGGCGGATTGCGACGGGCGGCAGATCCGGCGAGCGCCGGGGCCGCTAGCGGTCCTGCTCGGTGCAGATGCAGAACCTGTTGCCCTGCCGGTCGGTGGCCACGGTGAAGCTCGGCGCGTATTGGCCATCAAGGTCAGTGCTTTCGCTGCCCAGAGCTTCGAGGACCGGCTTGCTTTCCGAGAACGGGACCCAGACATCCAGGTGCAGGCGGTTGGGGTTGGGGGTCGCAGTTTCCTGGAACCAGATGGCCGGCAACCGGTGGTTCGGGTCGATGAGGCTGCCGTCTTCCTGCTTCTGGTATCCCAGCCCGGCGGCCCACTGCGCCGCGATCTGCTGCGGGTCATCGGAATCGATGCCGATTTCCACCGCGCGGATCAATTCCGGGTGCGAGCTGGCGCCGAGGGCCTGGGCGTGCTCGGAGATCTTGCTCGCCAAGGCGATGTCTCGGGTGGTCACCCTCCCTCCGGCGTCATGGGAGGTGGTGGTGACGAAGACGCGGTTGTAGCGCCAGTCCACGTCGGGGTGGTGGTTATCCATCTCGGCTGCCCCGGCGATATCGCTGAAGAGCTCGATGGCTGCCGCCGCGGTCTTGGTTTGGAAAGCGGCGGCAATACCGCCCGGGACTTCCCGCCAATGGGGCAGGTCCTTCAAGTAGTCGCTGATCTGCTGGTCACTGAGAATGTCGTTGCCGGTCATGGTATTCCCCTTTCGCCAGCAACCATTCCACCGGCCCATGGCCTTTTCAAGGCCCCGCCCCCAATTTGCAGGAGAACCCGGGATGAACAGCGGCATTCTTCCGGGAACCTGTGAACTTGTGCGCCGGTGATGCATCCGCACCCGGCGGTCGATAATCTCTGAGCGAATGGACCGGGGAGGGTGGATGCTTAATATCTTCCAGGCCAAGGTCAATGACTCGACCTTGGACGACATCATTTCAGAGCGCGTCAACACGTGGCGCAGAACGCTCAGCTTGCTGACCTTGGCGCTGGTTGCCGCGGTCGTGATTTCCGCGTGCATGGGGCTTTTCGACCAGCAGCGCACCACCAGCGCGGTGAAGGGGCCAGCGCAGGTGGATATCGAGTACCCATCCGTGGTGCGCGCGGGGCATGAAATGGATCTGTCCGTCTCGGTGCGGTCGGCTACGGCACTGCCCGAAACTGTGGCGGTCTCCGTTTCGGGGGAATACCTGGACTTTTTCGAGGACTTCGCGCCGCTTCCCGAAGCGCAATCGCAAAAAAGCGGACCCGACGGGGAAATCATCTTCGCGCTGTCCGGGGAACCCGGCGCCCATCACGCGGTGTTCCATTTCAAGGGGCGCGCCTCCGATGAGTGGTCCCCGAATACCTCCGGGAAGGTGGAAGTGGATCTTGCCGGAACCAAGCTGTCGTCCCGCATCGAAACTTGGAGGATTCCCTGATGGATATTGTCATCCGCGCGGCTATCGCGTTCATCGTCCTGTGGCTGGTTACCCGCGCGGCGGGACGGTCGACCCTCGGGGAGCTCTCCTCCTTCGAACTGGTGCTCTTCGTGGTGCTCGGCGACCTGGTGCAGCAGGGCATCACCATGGAGGACCGCTCCTTGGTGGGCAGTTTGCTGGCGGTCTTCACCATGCTCCTGATGGCAGTAGTCCTGGCCTACGCCAATATGCGCTGGCCCCGGATGGGCAAGCTGACCCAAGGCCGGCCCATCGTGCTGGTGCGCGACGGGAGCATCGACCGCAAGGCGCTGCACCACGAGCGCATCGGGCTGGATGAATTGAGCATGCTGGCCCGCTTGGCCGGCATCGAGGACTACAGCAGCATCCGGCTGGCGATCCTGGAAGCCAACGGCAAGGTGTCCTTCTTCACCCATGAGGCGAGCTCACAGCAGTGAGCACCGCATCCTGTGTTTGCGCTACTTTGCCTTCCGTGCCGGGCTAGCGCTCCTGGTCATCCTGGCTGTACTGGTCATCCGTTGATCCGTTCAAATCCGGGTCGACACCCTGCTCCGCATCGATTCCCTGCTCCGCGTCGAGCTCAGAGGCATCCTCGGTGTCCGAGGGCAGATGCTCGTCATCGGGCTGGCCCAGCGGCCAGGTCTTCTCCACCAGATTCTGGTCCGGGTCCCTCAGCTTGTCCACTGCGTTGGCAATGGCGTCCTTGGCCTTGTCGATGAATCCCATGATTCTTCTCCTTCCGAGTTGCGCTGTTCCTGCCCTCTACCGAATACCAGTTCTGGACCTGCGCGGCACAGTCTTAATCGGTTGTTGTCAGGTTCGCCCCGGGCGGGCCCGCACGGAAGCTGGCACCGTCTGCCCAGCGCGTGGCAATATTGCGCGCCTGCAGGTTTAAATGAGTGAGCTTCCGGGGAAGCATGATGCTTTCCCGGAAGCTCCTGTGCTCCGCTTGGAGCCATCGGGCGCCAACGGCGTCACCGTCCATTGGCGTCGGTGCCGGCACGCGGATCATCCAGGGGGCTCGGACCCCGGATGACGCGGTACACCCCGTAGCCGAAGACCATTGCGCCCCAGCCGACAACGATCCACAGTGGTCCCGCGGTGCCCTCGGGTTCTGCGATCAGCGCATAGATAGCGAACCCAATGGCGAAGAGCCCGCCGACAATCACCAGCCATATTCCCGGCCGGTAGCTGCGTGTCTTGCGAACTGGGTTTTCCGTCATGGCATGTCCTTTCCGGGCTGATCATGCTCAACCCGCGTCGAAGCGTTCCTCGTCCTGGTCGGATGAGTCGCTGGTCTCCTCGTTGATCTGGCCCCGGCGCGCCACGCGTTCCTCGCCTGGTTCCGCTTCTCCATCTGGCTGCGTGGTGCGTGCCGGGTTGTCCGGTTGTTCGCGTTCACTCATGGTTTCCTCCTGCCCTAGCCGCTTGCTATGAGTTGCGCAGGGCATCGATCAGCTCTGCCTTGCGCATCTTCGAGCGTCCCTCGATCCCGATGTCCTTGGCCCGGTTCTGCAGTTCCGGCACCGTCCAGTCCTCGTAGTCCCCGGCCTTGCCACCGCGCTTTCCCACGGCGGAACGGCCGTCGCGGGCGGCGGCGTTGGCGATCCGGGCCGATTTCTGCTTCGAGTTGCCCTCTTCGCGCAGTTCCTCGTAGAGTTCCTCGTCCTTGATCCGGCGGTTGTCCTTGCCTGCCATTGCTTTCCTCCCTCATGCGCTTCGCCCGCTGGCTGGGCCGTTGGATTGCTGCTGTGGTGATTCCACGCTAGCTACTTGCCGGCGCCGGCAACAGGGGTGCGGCCGGACTTTGCGCTGGATCCCAGACTCCGGCGCTAGCACATTTCCAGGCACTTGACGCGAAGCTGGCATCTGGCCGAAAGCTCTCTGGCCGTTGCCGCCAAGTGGGCGGCCCGCTATTCACTGCCGGTGCGCCGCGCAGAACACTGGGAGGTGCCCCTGACGCCGTTGACGGCCTCGCGCCGGCGTCTTCCAGCAACTGCAGGAGGTAGCACCATGCCCGAGATGAACAGTGCGCACCACGCCGAACCGGACGGCAGCGCAAGCCATGAGCCTTCGAGCCAATCCGAAATGCGCCAGCAGCAGCGCGCCGGCAAGGAGAAGATCAGCCCGCCGCAACAGCGCCAACCCGAGCCGGGGCTGGACCAGCAGCTGCAGCCGCGGGCGGATCACGGCGAGCGCAGCTACAAGGGCCGCGACCGGCTGGCCGGCAAGCGGGCCCTGATCACGGGCGGCGACTCGGGCATTGGCGCGGCCGTGGCCATTGCCTTTGCCCGCGAGGGCGCCAAGGTCGCCTTGGCCTACCTGCCCTCCGAGCAGCCCGATGCCGACGTGATTGCCGGGGTCCTGGAAGATGCCGGCGTCCAAGCGCAGCTGCTGCCCGGGGACCTGCGCGACCGCGGCTACCGCGATTCGCTCATCGACGAGGCGGTCGACGCCCTGGGCGGCCTGGACATCCTGGTGAACAATGCCGGCAAGCAGATCAGCGTCCAGTCCCTCCAGGAGCTGGGCGACGAGCAGATCGAGGCGACCTTCGATGTGAATATCTTCGCGATGTTCGCCTTGAGCCGGGCGGCGCTGAAGGTGATCCCGGTCGGCGGATCCATCATCAACACCACCTCCATCCAGGCCTTCGATCCCTCGGATCACCTGATGGACTATGCGGCGACCAAGGCCGCCATCAGCAACTTCACCAAGTCGCTGGCATCCCAGGCGGCCAAGCGGGGGATCCGGGTCAACGCCGTGGCTCCCGGACCGATCTGGACGCCGCTGCAGCCTTCGGATGGCCAGCCGATCGAGGCGCTGCCCGAGTTCGGGCACGATACCTGGCTGGGCCGGGCCGGGCAGCCGGTGGAATTGGCTCCGGCCTATGTGTTCCTGGCCAGCGATGAGGCATCGTATGTTGTCGGTTCCACGGTGCACGTGAACGGCGGAAAGAACCAGCCCTAGGCAGCCGAAAGGGACGTGCCTGGCCATGCCGCCCGCTGCAGGCGAATGGCCAGGCCCATTTGTTCCGTGGTTCCGTGGATCATTCGCTTTCAGGCTTGCTGATGGTGAACACCATATTGCGCCGCTCGTATTCGCGCTGGCTGAAGGTGGCTCGCTGCACGCTGGCCACGTCATCGAAACTGGAGCCGATGGCACCTCCCATGGTGCCCAGGGAGGAGGCCAGCCACGCCAGATTCACGTACTCTGCCAGCGTCACCGAGTGGCGCAGCTGGTAGGCGAGGTACTCCTGGTCGATGACAATCAGCGATCCGGCCAGCAGGGCCAGGAACATCAGCACGTACATCGCCGTTGCGGCAAAGCCCACCGTCAGCACGGTAGCCGCGTTGTACACCACCAGCCGTTCGCGCCGGCGGCTCCCCTGGGGGCTTTCCCATAGCCGGTTGTGCAGCAGCAGCCAGAGCGTGAGGATCAGGATGCTGGACACCGTGATCAGCGCCAGCCGCTGGCTAGACAGGTAGTCGGCCATGGACCAGATGCTCGTGTAGAAGACGCCAAAGGCCCCGGTGGCCACGGCGCCGGCCATGGCGGAGGAGAGCTTGGGCACGAGCCGCCACGGACGGTTGCTGCGCACCATGCCGGCAATGAGCAGCAGCCGGCCGCGCAGGCCCTCGATGCTGGTGATCCGGTTGTGCTCGTTCTCGCCATCGGCCCGGCTGGCATGAACGCGCATGGCACGCTCCAGGGGCTTGGGTTCCTGGGACGGGCGTTCACCGGTGGACAGCTCCCTGACCAGCTGGGCCAGTTCCCTGGCCACTTTGCTCCTGCGGGCGAGTCCCAGGCTGGGCATGCTCAGTACCGCCGAGGACTCGCGGATGCTGATGACCGAGCGCACCGGGCGGCCCTGCACATAGTGCGGGACATCGGTGAGGTAGATGATGTAGTCCCAGCCGTACTTCTCGCGCAACCGCGGGACCTTGTCATTCAAGGCCACCCGTCCGGTCGCACCGGTGGGCAGGGTGAACGGGGCGACATCCACCTGCCAGTCGTATTCATGGTCATCAAGCCGGTTCAGCGCTCCCGCCAAGCGGTGCGAGACGCGGTTGGCCAGCACCTGCGCAATACCGGGGTCGGCTATTAGCCCCACCGTGCGCGTGCTGCTGCCTTCATCTGCCATGGGCACCTCATCGCTGATCGGGTCCAGGAGTGGCCTGCTTCGGACCCACTCTAGGGATGCCGCGATAGGCTCGCAGTGGATTCCAGCAAGTTGGCAGTCGGCGCCCTGAGCGCGCACAAGTCTGCCCGGTTGCGTTCACGCAGTGCTCTCGGGTCTGCGCATTGTCTGCGCGGAGCTCTGGAAAACCGGAGGCTCAACCCATAGAATGAAAATAAATTACCACGATATGAAAGTTGGAAAGATGTCCGAGCATTCCACTGCCCTGCAGGCCGGCCAGCAGGCCCCTGCCTTCTCGCTGCGCAACGGCGAAGGCCAGACCGTGTCCCTTTCGGACTACGCAGGCCAGAACGTCATCGTGTACTTCTACCCCAAGGCGGCCACCCCGGGCTGCACCACCGAGGCCTGCGATTTCCGCGACAACCTCAACTCGCTGCGCAGCGCCGGCTACGCGGTACTGGGCATCTCCCCGGATGAGCCGGAAGAAATTGCCAAGTTCGCCAGCGACGAGTCGCTGAACTTCCCGCTGCTCTCGGATCCGGGCAGCGAGGTGGCCAAGGCCTACGGCTCCTACGGCGAGAAGAGCTTCGGGGAAAAGACCTTCGTGGGCACCCTGCGCTCCACCGCAGTCATCGGCAAGGACGGCACCATCAACCAGATCGAGTACGGCGTCGATGCCAAGGGCCACGTCAGCCGCCTGCGCGAAGCACTGGGAGTCTAGGCCCCAGGGCATTAAGCTGCAACGGTCCTGCCTCCCGAATCAGTTCGGGAGCCAGGACCGTTCTTGCTTTCCGGCGCCCTAGCGTCCGGCGATCTTCACCAGCTTGTGGTTGATGAATTCATCCATGCCGTATTTGCCCAGCTCCCGGCCGATGCCCGAGCGCTTCACTCCCCCAAAGGGCAGTTCAGGGTAGGAAGCCGAAGGCTCATTGACGGCCACCATGCCGCTTTGCAGCTGCACGGAAACACGCTCTGCGCGTTCCATGTCCCGGGTGTGGATGGAAGCTCCCAGGCCGTAGTCGGTGTTGTTGGCCAGGGCCACGGCTTCTTCTTCGCCATCCACCTTGTAGAGCACGGCGACCGGGCCGAAGAGCTCCTCGGAGAAGGCGCGCATCTCGGGGGTGACCCCGGCAAGGATGGTCGGCTCGTAGAACGCGCCCTCGCCCTGGATCGACTTTCCGCCGGCGAGGACCTGCGCACCCTTGTCGATGGCATCCTGCACCTGGGCGGCCAGTCCGTCGCGGGCAGCGGCGGAGGACAGTGGACCGAGGAAGTTCTCCGGCTGGGCCGGGTCGCCCACCTTGATCCCGGCCACCTGCTCCACCAGCGCCTGGGAGAAGTCCTCGTAGACCGAGGAATCGATGATGAAGCGCTTGGCCGCATTGCAGGCCTGGCCGGTGTTGCCGAAGCGGGCGCGCATGCCCAGCTTGGCGGTGCGCGCCACGTCCGCGTCCTCGAAGACCACGAATGGATCCGAACCGCCCAGTTCCAGCACGACCTTCTTCAGGTTGCGCCCGGCAATCTCAGCCACGGCAGCACCGGCGCGCTCGGAACCGGTCAGGGATACTCCCTGCACCCGGCGATCGGCAATGATGTCCGCGACCTGGTCATTGGTGGCGAAGATGTTCACATACGCGCCCTGCGGGGCGCCAGCCTCACGGAAGATCTCTTCCATGGCCAGGGCCGACTCCGGGCACTGCGGAGCGTGCTTGAGCAGGATCGTGTTGCCGTTCATCAGGTTCGGGCCGGCGAAGCGAGCCACCTGGTAGTACGGGAAATTCCACGGCATGATGCCCAGCAGCGCGCCGACCGCTTCCTTGCGCACCAGCGCCTTGCCGCCGGAGGCGATTTCCAGCTCCTCGTCGGCCAGGTACTTCGGGCCGTTCTTGGCGTAGTAGCGGTAGATCGCCGCCACGATGCCGATCTCCCCCAGCGACTGCTTGATCGGTTTGCCCATTTCGCGGGTGATGATCGCGGCCAGCTGGTCGGCGCGAGCCTCATAGATGTCGGCCACGCGCTCCAGCAGGGCAACGCGTTCATCCAGGGCGGAGACCGACCACTGGGTGTAGGCATTGTGCGCCTCGGCGATGGCATCCTGGATCTGCCCATCGGTGGCGGTCGGGTAGGTTGCCTCTACGACGCCGGTGGCCGGGTTGGTTACCGCATACATGCTCATGCTGCTCCTTGGAAGTCCCATCGATTAGTGTCCACAGCCCAGTCTGCCAGCAAAGCCCCTGCGCTTGGCAAGCAGATGCCGTTGGAAGTCAACACGGCACAGGTCGCACCCTGGAGCCTGCGGCACTGTTGCCGGTTCGGAGGGCCATCGCCGGGCAAGCTATTTCGGAGCCTCATCCTTGTTGCGCTGCCGGTACCGGATGATCTGGTGCTCATAGGAAAGATAGAGACTTGCCAACATGCGCGATTCGGCGATCGTCCCGCCCAGCATTTCGGCGGCTTTCTTGATGCGGTAGCGCACAGTGTTCTGGTGCACGAATAGCCCGGCCGCCGTCCCGGCAATATCCTGGTCCAATGCCAAATAGGCAATCAGCGTTTCCTCCAGCTCCTTTTCCCCGCGCAAGGGCGCGATAAATCGCACCAGCTGCTGGCGATCCAACGGATTGTCGATGCGCGTCAGCAACCATGTGGCTGGGTCCAGGTCTTCCGCACGCAGAATGGCGTTCGCGCCTGCCGGCACCTGGACGGTGCCGCGCAGCGACACCTTGGCCGCGATTTCGGCACCGCGTAGCAACTCGGGGATCCGTGCCAGTGATACGGACGCCTCGCCGACCCCGATGGCCAAGTTCTCCTGCTGCTCCGCGAGCCATTGCAGCGGCTTCGTGCCATCAGGTATCAGCGCGTTGAATCCCGCTTGGATATCATTGCTGCGCCCATTTTCTGCAAAGAGCAGTGGAATTCCTGCACGATGCGCCGACGCGATGACCGACTCCACCCGGCGCGGGCCAAGGCTCCCATCATCCCGCACGACCGCAGCTACGCTGCGCACCGGCTCGTAGGCGGCGAATCCGAATTGGCTGAGCAGCTCCCAGTAGCGCAGCTCCCGGGAGACCTCGATGCCGTCTTGCAAGCTCGTGAGCAGCTGCGAATTCTCGTGCCTTCTGCGTGAGGCATCCAGTTGCTGCAGACCCTTGATCGCACCAAGCATCTTCTGCGCGGTATCCAGCAAGGCATCGCCCAACTCGCCCATGACCGCCTCGTTGCGGCTGGCAATGGCCAGATGATAGCCGCGTCCGCGCATCACAATGGAGCGGTACATGACCGTCCACCGGCCGATGCTGATCCGTTCGTAGTGCATCCCGTGGTCGGTGATGGCCTGCAGCACCAGGTGGACCGGCCCGTCGCCGCTGGATTCCACCAGCGTTCCGTTGTCCTCGTAGAGCATGGCCGCTCCGCGGCAATTTGCCGCGATGCGCTGAATCAGCGAGGCGACAGGCTGGTCCGCGGCGATCGAATCCAGCAAGTCGTTGGTCAGCCACATGGCGCGTTTCATTCCATAGTCCTCCGTCACCGGGGACAAGGCATTGATGTACTTCTCGACATGGCTGAATGGGATGTCCCGAGCTATCGACAGCAGATTGAGCCGTGCCGCTTCGCACGCCTCGACCAGTTCCACCGGCACCTGTTCGAAATACACGCCCACCCCGAAGCAGAGCACCGGCACCTTGGCCCTGCGTGCAGCGAAGGCCAGATCCCTGGCTGCCTGCACGCGCTCCACCTCGGGCTGCAGCCGCAGTCCGGTGGTGAGCATTGCGTGCCCGGGGTCGAACCAACGGGCGGGCTCGTGGATCTCCGAGGTATGCGCGCCGCTGACTTCCATCCAGGGGTCGGGCACATGCACCGGATGCAATCCGAGGGACGTCGCCTCCAGCAAATCCTGCACCGTCAACGTCCCGCGTTCGCTCACTGGGCCTTCTTCCTGTCCGCTGCCGATCCCGCAGGCCCCGGTTTTCCGGGGCGGGAGTGGAAATTACAATCTACGCCCGCCGGGCTTTGAATTCCACCAATGACAGAGACGAGCATCACACCCCACAGTGGATAGCACAAGTTCCAAGCTTCACCAGAGGAGAAAACATGGCCAACTTGAGAGTTGCCGTCGATGTCGGCGGGACCTTCACCGATGTATGCATCTTTGATGACCAGTCCCAGAGCATGCGCGTCACCAAGGTCCCGTCCACCCCGCATGACCCCATGGAGGCGGTGATGAGCGGAGTTCGCCGCGCCGAGGTCGATCTGTCCGACGTCTCGCTGTTCTCGCACGGAACCACCGTGGCCACCAATGCCCTGATCACCCGTCGCTTCCCCAAGGCGGCCCTGGTCACGACCCGGGGGTTCCGCGATGCCATTGAAATCGGCGACGGCACCAAGGACGACCTCTGGGATGCGTACAAGGACGTGTCCGGTCCCTACATTCGCCGCCGCGACCGCTTCGAGGTCACCGAACGCACCGATTACGCAGGCAAGATCATCACCGAACTGGACGAGACTGAGGCCCGGCAGCTGGCAGCCTTGCTGCGCAAGCGCGGGGTCAGCACCGTCGCCGTCTGCTTCCTGAATTCCTATGCCAATCCGGCCAATGAGATCCGCATGCGCGAAATCCTCGAAGAAGAACTGCCCGGAACCGCGATTTCCGCGTCCGCCGAAATCCTGCCAGAGATCTTCGAGCACGACCGCTTCAACACCACGGTCTCCAACGCGGTGCTGGCACCGCTGGTCACCGGCTACGTGGACCGCTTGGCCGAGGAGCTGAAGGCTGGAGGCTATGCCGGGGATCTGCTCCTGCTGCACTCGGGCGGAGGCTCTATGACCCCGCGCATGGTCAAGCGGTATCCGGTGCGACTGGCGGCTTCCGGAATCGCTGCCGGTGCCATCGCGGCCAAGCATGTGGCGGCGCAGTGCGGTTTCGAGAATGCGGTAGGCCTGGATATGGGTGGGACTTCCACTGATATCTGCCTGGTTTCCGGCGGCGAGCTGCGCATCACCAAGGAATGGCAGGTGGAATACGGGCACCCGATCGTATTCCCCTCAATCGAGGTGCTGACCATCGGCGCCGGCGGCGGCTCGCTGGCTCATCTGGATATTGCCGGTTCGCTACGCAACGGCCCCCATTCCGCCGGGGCCGATCCCGGCCCCGCCTGCTACGGCACCGGAGGCACGGAACCGACCAATTGTGACGCCAATCTGGCCATGAACCGCCTGGGCACTTCGCTGGCCGGTGGCGCGCGCGAACTGGACCGCGCGCTCTCGCTCCAGGCCATCGACCAAGCCATCGGCCAGCCGCTGGGCATGGATACGGCGCAGGCCGCGCACTCCATCGTCCAGGTGGCCAACGCCAACATGGCCGATGCGGTGCGGCTGATCTCCATCCGCCGCGGCTATGACCCTCGCGACTTCGCGCTGATTGCCTTCGGCGGCGCCGGGGCCCTGCACGGGGCCGAGGTTGCCCGCGAACTGTCCATCCCGACCGTGGTGGTCCCGGCCAACCCGGGAGTCACCTCCGCACTGGGCTGCCTGCTGGTGGACATCCGCCACGACCTCTCCCTGATGTTCAACGCGTTGGCCTCGCAGGTCGACCCGAAGCAGGTCGAGTCCGAATTCGCCGCCCTGGAGAAGGAAGCCACTGCCCGCCTGCGCCATGAAGGCGTTGCCGACGAGGACGCGATGCTGCAGCGCGAGATCTCCATGCGCTACGCCGGGCAATGGCGTTCGCTGGCCGTACCCATGGGCTCCGGCCCTGGGGCCCTGCAGCGCGCGGTGGAGACCTTCCACCAGCAGCACGAGCGCGAATTCGCCTTCAGCCAGGAAGACCAGCCGGTGGAAATCTACCAGCTGGGCCTGAGCGCCATCGGAAAGACACCGAAGCCCGGCTTCGTTCCGGCCACCGAGCTGAATGCCGACCCGGGCGTTCCTGCTTCGAGCCGCCAGGTGTACTTCGGCCAGGACGGCTGGATCGCCACCCCGGTCTACGAGCGCAGCCAGCTGCCGGCCGGCGCCACCTTCCTTGGCCCGGCCATCATCGACCAGCTCGACTCCACCACTGTCGTACCGCCGAACACCACCGCGGAAATCGACGGCTGGGGGAACATCCGCATCCACCTGCACGACCTGAAGAATCCTTCGGAGGCCTAAAATGACCCAGATACTCCAATCCCCGCTACGGCCAAGCGCCGATCCTACGCTTGATCCGGTGACCTTCGAGGTGCTCAAGAACGCGTTTGCCACCTCCGTGGACCTGATGAGCGAACAGATCCTGCGCACCTGCTACTCGTTCGTGATCTATTCCCGCGATTTCTCCTCGGCGCTGTGCGATGCGCAAGGAAACACCGTCATGCAGGGCTCGGGCGACATCGCCGTGCACGTGGGCACCTTGCACTTCCAGTGCAAGGCGGTCCTGGAGCAGTTCGGCAGCGACATCCACGAAGGCGACGTCTTCGCGATCAACGACCCGTATCGCGGCGGCACCCACTTCAACGATGTGTCTTTCATCCGCCCGATCTTCTCCGAGGGCACCATCCTGGGCTTCGCACAGAACAAGGGGCACTGGGCGGACATCGGCGGCAACGTGCCCGGTTCCTTCGACGTCAATGCCTCCGAGCACTTCGGCGAAGGCCTGCGCATCACCCCGGTGCGCGTCTACTCCAAGCACGTCTTCCTGCACGATGTCGCGCAGCTGCTGGTTTCCAACACCCGTGCCCCGGAACAAGCCATGGGAGACCTACACGCCCAATCCGAGGCGACCGCGGTCTGCGAGCGCGAGATCCTGCGGTTGGTCGACAAGTACGGCAAGGACACCGTGTCCACCGCAATGCAGGAAACCCAGGACTATGTGGAACGCATCGTCCGACGCCAACTAGCGGACCTGCCGCGGGGCACTTGGGAGACCACTGATTACCTGGATGTGGACCCCGGCCGGGGCGAAGGGCTGGTGCCTATCCAGATCAAGCTCACGCTGGATGGAGAGGGGATCCACTACGACCTGTCCGGTTCCGCCCCGGCGGTGGCCACCTTCTTGAATTCGGGCTACGGCACCAGCCACTCGGCGATCTATGCCGGGACCAAGACTTTCTTCCCCGAGGTCCCGCTGAACTCGGGCTTCTATGCGGCCGTGCAGGCGGATATCGGCGAAGAGGGCTCGGTGGTCAACGCCGGCTGGCCGCACGCGGTGACCGGTTTCTGCTCGGGCCCCTACGAGAAGATCATGAACGGCATCTTCGAGCTGTGGAGCCAGATCATGCCCGAGCGGGCCATGGCCTGCGCTTTCAACCTGGAATACCTGCTGGTCGGCGGGCGCGATGCGCGCACCAGTGAGGACAACTACTTCATGTGGTACGACTGGATGGCCGGCGGCTGGGGCGGACGCTCATCCAAGGACGGTGCCTCGGCCACCGCACCGGTGTTCGGCCCGGGGCTGGCAGTTCAGCCGGTCGAAGGCCAGGAGCGGCTGTCCCCGGTGCTGACCACCAAGCACGAGATCGCCATCGACTCGGCCGGCCCGGGCCGCTTCCGCGGAGGGTTGGGGATCGAAAAGGGCGGCATGCTCACCGATGCGCACTCCACCGTGATGAGCTACTGCTGCGACCGTTCGCGGTCCATCACTTGGGGCATCGAGGGCGGACTGCCGTCCATCCCGCACGGTGTCTGGCTGAATCGCGGTACCGCCGACGAGCGTTTCCTGGGCTCCATCTTCTCCTCGGTCCCGCTGCAGTCGGGCGACGAATTCACCCGCCCCTCGGCCGGAGGGGGAGGGTTCGGCGACCCGTTGCAGCGTCCCACGCAGGAAGTGCTCGAAGACGTCATCGACGGTTATGTCTCCATCGAGCGAGCCGCAGCCGACTACGGCGTGGTGATCGAGGAAATCGATGCGGACCTTGATAACTATGAGGCGCTGGAGTCCGAAACCCAGGCGCTACGCTCCCGGATCCGGGCCGACCGGCGCGGCTGGCTCGAAGAAGACGCCGAGTCGGTGGCCGCCCGCTACCGCGAAGGCACGGTGGGCATGCTGGATGCCATCCGCCGCTACGGAGTGATCCTGCATTGGGGCACTGGCGAACTGCTGGAAAACTCAACCACCGAGTACCGACAGCTGATGCAGCGCCGCTCGGCCGCACACTGGGAAGCCTAGCCGCAGCCCGGCCTTGCAACTGCTGCACCACCGCTTGCACCGCCAGGTGCACCCCCGCCGGTGCGGGAACCTGCTCCATGCGCCGGTTCCCGCACATTCGGTTCTCCGGCGGATCCCGCGGACTCCCGCGGGACATTATTCACCCGAAACGCCTTCACCAAGTGATGGTGGCGTGATTTTCGGATGTTCCTTCCTTGCACCACCCACATCAGGCCCAGGCCATGCCCGTGCCCCAGCGCCGGGATGCGATGGCTCGCGCCAAAGCAACAAAGGAGAAGTCCCATGGCAATAAATCGATCCACGGATCATAGCGCGGCCGAGCATTCCGCTACGGCGAAGATGAGTGCAGGTTCCCTGTCCATGGCTTGGTACGGCCTGGTCTCGGCCATGTTCTTCATCTACATCGGCGCATCCCTCGCTCAGGCGTACGGGACCATCGATACGCTTATCGGGCTGGCCATCACCATCGCCATCTACGGCGCCATCAACCGCGTCCTGGCTGGCTACGCGCTGCGCAGCGGATTGACTGTCGCGCAGTTCTCCCGCACGCTGCTGGGCCGCAAGGGCGCAGTACTGGCTACGCTGGTCTTCGCTGCCACTGCGATCTACTACGCGGTTTTCGAGGGAGCCATCCTGGGCAATGCATTCCAAGCCCAATTCGGCGGACCGATCCAGCTCTGGCATGCGCTGGTGGTGCTCTACACCCTGCCGCTGATTGCCGGGGGAATCCAGCGCTGGCTGGACAAGGTCAACGGCTGGCTGCTGCCCATCTACTGGGGCGGCTTGATCACCGCAGTGATCTGGGCATCCATTGCCCATCCTGGTGGCAGTTCCTGGCTGGAGCACTCCACCGGCGCACTGCCCCTCGCTGCGGGCGGACCCGGATGGCTGGCCACGTGCGCCGCGTTCATGGGGGTGTGGATCTTGATGATGTACACCATGGACTTCGCCTCTCTGGGTCGGGCCGCAGATGCCCAGTTCCATCGGCGCTACACCTTCGGCTGGTTGTTCTACACCTTGGCTTTCGGCGTGAATTCCGTGATCGGCATCTACCTGACCTTCACCATTCCCGGCGCTGAAGCTACCGAAACCGGTGTCGCCGGGGCGCTGGTCCAACTCATGGGGCCGTTGGGCCTGCTGGTGATCTTCGTTTCCCAGACCCGAATCAACACCGCCAACTACGCGCTAGGGATCTCCAATCTGAAGGAATTCGGCACTCGGGCACTGGGCTTGAAGCTACCGTCGCTGGCTTGGGTAGTGATCGGCGCGGCCATTATCTACCTGCTGATGCTGTTGCCGGTGGTGCAGTACCTGCTGCTGGCGTTGTCTTGGCAAGGCGCCCTTGTCACCGGTTGGGTGGCCATCGCGCTGGTCCACATCCGCTGCGAAAAGCGTTTTGGACTCATCCCCGACAGCCATCACCTGCCGGATCATCGGTTCCCTGCCTTCAACGCCACAGGGGTCTGCGCTTGGGTCATTTCCGCTGCAGCCGGTATCGCGCTGATCCAATCGGGCAGCGACGGGGCTGCCACCTTCGGGGTGTTCACCACCCCAGTACTGGCCGCCGCAATCTACGCGATCTGGAACCCGGGGTCGCGCGCCATTCGAAACCACGAATCGCTCGCCTCCCTTGACCGGGCCTAGCCAGCGCAAGCCGGGAACCGTCAGCCCGGTCCCGGCATGCGTCATGCGTCATGCCACCGGATGCTCCGCGCAGATTCGGCACTTCGAAGAGGGAGGCCGCGTGGATTGCCCTCCAGCCCTGAGCGCGTATTCCGGGCCGGACCAGGTCGTGTCGAGCTGCCCTGCCGCATAGGCCAACTCATCCCGCTCGTCCAGCCTGAAAGTACACCATGACCGCGAATTTATGGACTTTGTCTCCCCCGCAAGCACAAGTTGCATTCATTAGCTAAGCTAACTATCTAGATCGCAGATCGGAGGCAACAGCTCAAATGAACCAATCACCGCCACCATTGCAGCTCATGTGGTATCGCGATGACCTGCGCACCGCAGACAACCCGGCATTATCGTCCGCGCTGTCCGCGGGGCCGGTGCTCGCCGTGTTCATCCTTGACCAGCAATCCCCGGGCATCCGTCCATTGGGCGGTGCGGCAAAGTGGTGGCTGCATCACGGGCTGAAAAGCCTGCGGACGTCATTGGAAGAATTGGGCATACCGCTTGTCCTGCGCCAGGGACCCGCGGACAGCATAATCACGGACTTGGCAGGGCAAACCAATGCGCAGGCCGTTCACTGGAACCGGCGCTACGGCCAACCGGAGCGCGCGGTGGACACACAGGCCAAGACAGCACTACGCGGCCTCGGGCTCGAAGCGCACAGCTACCCCGGTACGCTTCTGCATGAACCGTGGGAACTGCTGACCAAGAACGGCACTGGATACAAGGTTTTCACCCCCTTCTACAACGCCCTGCGCGACGGTTCCATCAGGCCACCGCTCCCCGCTCCACTGGCGCAAGAACTCTCCATCTCATCAGCGATTCCCTCCGGTCTAGAATTGGAAGACCTCGAGCTGCTTCCGGCCGCCGCGCAATGGACTGCGGGACTGGCTGCGCAGTGGGAGCCCGGCGAAGCCCCTGCCCGGCAACGGCTTGAACATGTCCTGGAGTCAATTGCCGAAGGCTACCCGGAGCACCATGACCGCCCCGATCTGGACGGCACCTCTGCGTTGTCTCCCGCAGTGCGCTGGGGGCACTTGGGCGCCCACGAGATATGGGATGCCCTGGGCCAGCTTGCCGCGAAGAATCCCAAGGCTTCAGCTGGGGCCACTGCGATGAGGCGTCAACTGGCATGGAGGGACTTCTGCTGGCACCTGTATTACCACCAACCGCAGCTTCCGCACAGGAATCTGCGCACAGCCTTCGACCACTTCGACTGGGTTTGGCCTGAGCAGGACCCGCAAGCCGCCCTCCATGTGAGTCTCTGGCAGAAAGGACGCACCGGATTCAGGCTGGTGGATGCCGGCATGCAGCAACTATGGCAGACCGGATGGATGCACAACCAGGTGCGGATGGTGGCAGCCAGCCTGCTGGTCAAGAACCTGCAAGTGCACTGGAAGGTCGGCGAGCGCTGGTTCTGGGACACCTTGGTGGATGCGGATATCGCCAGCAATACTGCCAATTGGCAATGGGTCGCTGGCAGCGGAGCGGATGCGGCACCGTATTTCAGGGTCTTCAATCCGGAATTGCAGGCCAAGAAATTCGACCCGCAGGGAAGCTATGTTGCTCAATTCGCGCCGTTGGCCGCGGTGCCCCTCGTGGATCTGAAGCAGTCACGGCTCGACGCATTGGATGCATATGATCAGATGAAGCTCAGGCTTGGTGCAAGCTGAAGAACGCTTTCCTACCCCACGCAGTTGCACATTACCGGCTGCGGATCACGGCAGCTGCGGCGTCTCATGGACGCGAAGCATCGGTCGGCATTCAATGGAAAACTGATTCCAGCTTCCGGGCAGCCGGCAGAAGATGCCCGCGGATCCACGAAGATCTTCACATGCTGTTCGTTGTTCTGATCCGCTGCTTTTCAGCTCACTGCCTCAGCGCATCGGTTGCCTTGCTGCGGGATCAGGAGCATTCTCGCCCGCACACCAGAGCGAAAACGCCTTCCGCGGCCTTGCGTGAACCCGGCGCATACAAATAATTCCAACCAAGACCAATCCCTTTTCCGTCCTTCTCCGAAGAACGTGTACAGGGTTCCTTCCGGAACCCACAGAACTCGACGCGGACTAGAATCCGTGTCCCAGGAAGGACTGATTGCAATGCGCACATCGCCTAACCGCTTGCTCGCAACGATTTTCGGGGCCGTATACCTCCTTGTCGGCCTACTCGGGTTCCTTGTCACCGCCGGCGTGGAATTCTTCGCGACAGAAGGCGGGAAGTTGATTATTTTCGAGGTCAATCCACTTCACAATGTCATCCACCTGGCCATCGGCGCAGCACTGCTCATCGCCGGACTCGGATCCGTGCGTGCCTCCAAAGTCGCCAACTCGACCGTAGGCGCTGTCTACCTCCTGGTCGGCATCTTGGGTCTCTTCTTGGCCTCCACAGCGTTGAACATCATTGCCCTGAACGGCGCGGATAACGTCCTGCATCTAGCCAGCGCGATTGTCCTGCTGTCGGTAGGCCTGTCCCAGGACCGGACTCCAGCAGCCCATACTGCACGGTCATGAATTCCCGCGAAGCCATGGAGCCTGCCACCGAACCTGCCAGGCAAGGGCGAGATGCAGTTGCGGGCTCCGTTGCCTTCGGCGGCCTATATGCCGGAATCGCCGGGTTGGGAATCGCGGCGCTGGCCGCAGCATCCTCCGCCAGCCTGGCATCGGCGTTCTGGGTCGGGACCGCCCCGGCACCATGGTGGGCGTGGCTCGGCGCGATAGCATCCGCAGCATGGGCAGGCCTAGCGCTGATATACGCTGTTGCCAGCCTGCTGAAGGCAAAGGCGCCTGGCCTGAAGCTCGCTGTTCCATTCTTGACGCTCGTCTCCTCCGTGCATTTAGCTAGCATTGTTGCCGGTCTTTGGGGGTTCCCGGAGGGAACGAAAAATCTGGATCTCACTCTTGGTTCCTTGCTGCTGCTTGAGCTGTCGTTGCTGGCGGTCTTCGTTTGGCAGCGCAAGCGGCGGAAGAACTATCCGCACCGGTCAGTGCGGTCCAGCAGTCTGGTTGTTCTCGGGAGCATGTTTGCCAGTTCAGTTGCGGTTGCGGCGGTTGCCAGTTTGGGGTTGGCAGCCTCGTCCGCCGGAGAACTGGCGGTACCGCATTCCGAGCACGGCATTCACCATTCGGGAGACATCGACCCGGGAATCATTGGCAAGATGAAACAGGCAGAACACCACCACTAGACTCAGCCCGGGTGACCGTTGGGACAGTCACTGCTCTGGTGCTTTTCCCGGTGGTTGTTGCGAACCCAAGCTCATTGCGATTGATCCACAATGAGTAATGCAGACGTGAGATAGCGGACGAGTTCCGGCTGCATCTTGAAGTTCGATCTTCGTCAAGTACTTCTTGAATCCAGGGGTCCGGACCTTGCGATAGTTGAAGGCGGGCGCTCTGCCGCCGAGCCTAATCAGGAGCGCGAAGCGGCTTATAGTACAAGGGCGATGATGGTAGCGCTCCCATTCTCCGAAATGCCTACGCTGGCCTGAATCCAAGCGGCCTGGGATCCGGTGGCGAGCATCGCGCGGAAATTTGACCCGTTGGCTTCGCTCAGCTGTCCGCCGCACGTGCATGCCCGGAGCCCAGACTCCGGTTCCAAGCCTGCATGGTGCCGTCTACCAGTCCAGCGTTGCCTGGTCGAAGGTCCAGGACGCCGCGTTTGTCCCGGCGTACCGGAACAAGACCCGGGCGCGCTTGGCTTTCTTCTACACATCAATGCCCCGCGCCTTCACCTTCTCGCCGGCGTGCTGCATGCTAGATGGTTTCCATGTCGCGGGAGCTACCTACATGGCGGCTGCAGCATTGGCGCCGTGGCGCCTCTACTCCGTACCAGGGATGGTTCCGACCCATGAAGATGAATTGCTCAGACGCGCATTCGACACGCTCCATCCACTTGCCGGGATGGCCAACCTTGCCTCACCAACAAGTGGAGCGATGGCGGTCTCCGTGAGACTGATACGAGATTCCAATGCGGCTTGTTTAGCGGCGGCAGAACGTTCACCCTGCTGCTGTTCTCGTTTGCGCCGCCGCGCTGCCGTGTCTGACTCTGCATGCACAGCGCGAGCGAGTTTTGATTGTAGAGTCCTTCTTCCTTGGGGTATTCAGAGGCTTTCTTCTGCCAGCGATTCGCCTCCTTGCCAGCCGTGGAAGCTTCTTTGTCACGACGTTCGACTTCATTACGTTTGGTCAGTGCGTTCGATAAGTTGGTTTTCTTCGATGACGCCTGTCGAGCTCCATCAGCCTCGGCGCGTTTTTTGGATCCTTTGCTTCGGAATTCTCCGGCCTGCTTCGGCAGCGATTCGCTGCTGACGCTTGCGGTCGAGTTGTCCGCGATATAGGTCAACACTCATCTTCCCCCCGTTATTGGTGATCCTTCCGGATAAGACCATGCCCCGGCACTTTGAATTAAACATGCGCTCGGCACCTGCATCCGTCATACGGAAGTCCGCAATTTTAGCCCAATAGATGAATACCTCGCCGAATTGCGGTCCACCGATCCAATAATTCGATGCGAAGCGTTGTCCGCCGCCCGTCCTTGACCTTGCAATCCGGGCTGGCCAGGGTCTAGGCGCATTTGCCAGTGTCGTTCAAACAAGCACCCGGAGTAGAAGCTACTCAGTTACCTTGGGTTCCTGAGGCGTTGGAGCATGCAATCCGAAGAACATCTCTTGACGCAGCGCCGCCACATGTTCACGGGTCACCGCTATGGCCGCCATTGGATCGCGTCGCCGCAGAGCATCGACTAGTTGCTGATGATGAGAACGGCCCATTTCCAGTTTTTCCTGGGGATACGGCACGAAATATTTCAGCAGCTCTTCATAGGTGGCAAGGTAGACAGGCACCTCGGGAAGGGCGCTGATCTCCGCAAGCAGACGATGGAAACGCGTATCTGGAATATGGTGCTCATGCCAACTCGCAGCCTGGGCCGATCGGCTGATGAGCTCTTCGAGCTCGCGGCACTGGTCTTCGCTGGCATTCATGGCGGCCTCGGCAACGACAGCGCACTCCATGAGGCTGCGCTGGTCAATCAATTTGAGGACTGCTTGTTCATCAGCACGGTAAGCCTGAACTGCGGAGTCCTCGAGCCGTGGAGGATCCTGCACGACAAAGGTCCCGCCGCCCCGGCCTCGACGGCGCTCCAGCAGCCCGTCCTCGACAAGGCTTTCCAACCCGCGCCTGGCCGTGATGACGCTGACTTCCAGGCCTGCGGCAATCAGTTCCGTGCTCGGCAGCTTGTCGCCCGGCGCCAGAAGCGCATGCTCGATGGACAGCAGGATCCGGGCGCGGACCGTCTCCATGGCTGTCAAACGCGTTACGGCAGCTGAGCCCGGTGCCGTATGCAGCAACCGGTCGATCTCACGCGCTTCCTCGTTGGTCAGCCTCGGAATATTTTTTGCCGTCATGTATTGAGTCTATCGATTGCATCACCTACATTAGTATAATTGATCACATTGATCAGTTATAGATTTTGAGAGAAGCTCATGGTGTCACAGGAGATTATTGCTGGACTGGCGCAACGCGTCCCGCTGCCCGTATCGAGTCCTTTGCAGGCATTCGCTGACGACGTGTCCGCAACGCTGGAGCGCTTCGGCCCGCTGGACCTGCTGGTGTACCCGGAAATGCACTTGCACGGCACCGAGCACCTTCTTGTTGCCGAACGCAGCCGCGCATTGGAAAACGCGGCTGTGCCTTTGGACGACGAGTTCATTGCCGCCATCGGGTCCATCGCCGCAGAACACCGCATCTGGCTCTGCCCTGGCAGCGTCGGAGAGAAAGATGCCACGGGCGGCTACTACAACACGCAGCTGCTCTTCGCCCCGGATGGCACGTTGGCAGCCAGCTACCGCAAAATGTTTCCGTGGAGGCCCTACGAACCTCATCAACCCGGCACTGAATTCGTCGTGGCACCGCTAGCGGAATTCGGTACCGTCGGGCTGTCCAATTGCTACGACGCCTGGTTCCCCGAGCATTCGCGCCATCTAGCCTGGATGGGGGCCGGTGCCATCTTGAATGTGGTGAAGACAACCAGCGAGGACCGGGAGCAAGAACTGGTGCTGGCCAAGGCCAACGCCATCGTGAACCAGGTCTACATGCTCAGCGTGAACTGCGCGCATCCAGTAGGCCGGGGCCGCAGCATTGCCGTGGATCCCGAAGGCATGGTGTTGGGCGAGGCCGGACTCGGTGAGGACACCTTGGTAGTACGCATCGATCCAGCCAAGCTCCAACTTGTCAGGGATCGTGGCACTGCCGGAACCAATCGCGTCTGGTCCCAATTCCAGCACGGCGACACGCCAATCCCCCTTCCGCTGTACAACGGCGTGCTGGATCCCTCGCGTTGGTCTCCGCGGCCTCCCTTGCCACGTTCCTAGATCCATCCACTATCCCCACTCAAAGAAAACGATGGAGTTTCCAATGTCCACCACCCCATCCCTCACGCCTACCTTGAGGCTTCCTTCCTTGGTCATCTTTGGTCTGGCCTATTTGACCCCGCTGATTGTTCTCGGGATCTTCGGCGTCATTGCCTCGCAGACCGGCGGGGCCAGCGCGAGCGCTTACCTCGTTGCCTTGCTGGCAATGCTTTTCACGGCCAACAGCTACGGCCGGATGGCCGCGGCCTACCCTGCGGCGGGCTCCGCCTACACCTACGTACGGAGAACCATCGACGGACGGGTGGGCTTCCTGGTCGGCTGGGCTACCATGCTCGACTACCTGTTCCTTCCGATGGTAATTTGGCTGATCGGCGGATCCTATTTGCAAGCGCAATTCCCGTCAGTGCCGATGCCGGTATGGATCCTGGGCTTCATCGTGGCTACGACGATCTTGAATATCGTGGGCATCAAGGTGGCTGACCGCGTGAATCTGGTGCTCATGTCCTTCCAGATCCTGGTCATCGTCTTCTTCGTTGCGCTTTCAGTGGCCAGCGTCGTTGGCGCGCAAGGAACTGGCGGGCTGGCGAGTGCTTCTCCGTTCACCGGAATCGGCGCTACGGCTTCTGGCATCGCCGGAGGCGCAGCCATCGCTGCGTACTCCTTCCTGGGATTCGATGCGGTGACCACCTTGACCGAGGAAACCGTTGAACCGCGTCGCACCGTACCAAAGGCGATCATGCTGGTTGCCTTGATCGGCGGCGGAATCTTCGTAGTGGTGGCCTACACCGTTCAGCTGGTGCACCCCGGTGGCGTATTTGAGAATTCCGATGCAGCCGGATTCGAAATCGCCCAGCACATTGGCGGCAACTTCTTTGGCGCGATCTTCCTCGCTGCTCTGGTCATCGCGCAGTTCACCTCGGGCATTGCAGCCCAGGCCGCGGGCAGCAGGCTACTCTACGCCATGGGCCGCGACGGGGTGTTGCCGCGCCGCTTCTTCGGCGCACTGAACGCACAGTGGAGCACCCCCGTATTTTCCATCCTGGCCATTGCCGCGGTAGGCCTGATTGCCATGTTCATGGACGTCGCCACCTCGACGTCGTTCATCAATTTCGGCGCCTTCATTGCCTTCATCATGGTCAACGCCTCGGTGATCGTCTACTGGGTGCGAGAACGCCGGGCCGGCAAGAGCTTGAACCCGCTGCTCTACGTTCTGTGCCCAGGCATCGGCGTGCTGGTGATCGGATTCCTGCTCTCGCAGCTGGATACCCATGCGGTAGCGGTAGGCTCGATTTGGCTGGCCGTCGGCGTTGCGATCCTCGGCATCACTACCAAGGGATTCAGGCGCCAGCCACCTCAAATGGCGCTCGAAGAACTCGAAACCTCCGGACAGCAATAGCATCAAGACCCGCTTCTTCGCACCGATTCACGGAACGGTGCGAAGAAGCGCGCTGCATCCCACCAATCCACGGCCCACCGTGGATAGTCGATAGTCTGCTAGCAGAAGCGACCTGCACATTAGTTATTTGTACCAGGTAGCATGGGCCGTTGGTCCCGGACCTGCTGCTTGGACCTGCGCAGTTGCCAAACGCGCATGGCACCGAGCAGAAGGAATGCAGCTGCGACCATTATGGAAATCTGGGTTGCCTGGGCAATCCCGGCATTGAATGCATCTATCGTGTTGGCTGAGTCCACCTGCATGTACAGTTGGTTGATATTCGTTCCGGCGCTTTGCGTTGTTGCTTCGGCCAGTTTCGCCGCTTGCTGGCCGACCATGCCTTGGCTTTCCAACTGAGCCGGCAGAATCATGACCAAGGAAACGGAGAGTACTGCGCCCGAGACTGCGGGGCCCATTGCCAAGCCGATCTGTCGCACGGTGGATTGCATTGCCGAACGCTGACCGGAGATTTCCTCTGACACCAGTGGCAGTACCGTACCAGTCAGCTGGGCTGAGGCCAGTCCCAGGCTGATTCCGTAGCCCACCAGTGGCAGGGCCGCACCCGAGGCGAACACGCGATGTCCATGGCGGCAGGAATCATTTTGTGCGTACTCGCGACTGAAACGCGCATCGGCAATAATTCAAACGCAGCGCACGAAGCCAACGATTAGAGCCCTCGGAAACAAGAATTAGCCGGGCTGCCGGCTAGCGACGGGGATCCACAATGATCTTCACATGCTCCTCATTGTTGTTGATCAGCTGGTCGAAACCTTCGGATACCAGCGAATCGAGTCCGATGCGCCCGGTGATGAACGGGGCCAGATCCAGCTTGCCGCTTTGCACCAGTGCAATGGTGTCCGGATGGTCTCCCGCGTAGCCGATGGTGCCGCGCAGGTCGATCTCCTTCAGCACCAGCTTGGGCATGTCTACTGCCGGCTTATGCCCCCAGATCGAGACGTTGACGATCACCCCGCCGGGAGCCACGGCATCCAGGAGCATGTCCAGCACCACCGGGACCGAGGAGCACTCGAATCCGGCATCGGCCCCGCGTCCTCCGGTCGCCTCGCGCACCTTGTCCGCCACGTCCCCGTCCCTCGGGTCGAAGACCCTGTCGGCAACCCCGGTTTCCCGCGCCTTGGCCTTGCGGGCCTCGGAAAGTTCCGAGATGTAGACTGTCAGCCCCTTGGCCTTGAGCACCGCTGCGGTCAGCAAGCCGATCGGGCCGGCTCCGCCCACGATGGCCACCTGCCCGGCCTGCGCGCCGGAGCGGACGAAGGCGTGGTGGGCCACGGACAGCGGCTCGATCAGCGCGGCAACATCGAGCGGGATCTTGCCGATGGGATGGACCCAGCGGCGTTCCACGACGATCTTCTCCGATAGCCCTCCACCGCGGCCGCCCAGGCCAATGAAGTTCATGTCCTGGGAGAGCTGGTACTGCTGGCCCTTGCTGGTGTCCACATCCCCATGGATGATGTACGGTTCCACCACGACGTTCTCGCCAACTTCAAGGCCGGTGACGCCCTCGCCCAGGGCGGTAATGGTTCCGGAGAATTCATGGCCCATGGTCACCGGCGCGCTCTCCCCCGAGATCGGGTGCGGATGCCCGGCCGGCGGGATGAAGATCGGGCCTTCCAGGTACTCGTGCAGATCGGTGCCGCAGATGCCGCACCAGGCCACGTCGATGGCCACCATTCCGGGCTTCAGCACCGGCTCATCGATATCCTCGATCCGGATGTCCTTCTGGTCGTAGTACCGTGCTGCGCGCATGGCTCCCCCTCGAATCTTCCTGCCTGTTCCCGACCGGCCCAATGCCGGCCGGTGCTTCCAGCACCCAAGCTACTGCGGCCGCCAGGGTTTGAGAACCGTTGCAAGAGGTTTCATTCCGGAATCCCAGCAAGCCATCCAGCCAAGGCCCAGCCATAGGCACACGGCTTTTTGGCGGCGCACAATGGACTATGGACATCATGTCGGCGGCGCAGCGTTCGGCGCTCATGTCGCGCATTTCCAGCAAGAACACCGGGCCGGAATTGGCCTTGCGCCGATTGCTGCATGCCGCCGGGTACCGCTACCACGTGCACGGCGTCCTGCCCGCGCGGCACGTTGCCCAGCTGCGTTCTTCGCATCCCGAGATCCCCTTGCGGGGCGGAAAGCTCCCCGGTTCCCCGGATCTGGTCTTCAGCGCCCGGCGCAAGGCCATCTTCGTCAACGGCTGCTTCTGGCACGGCCATGATTGCCCGGTGGGCCAGCGCCGCCCCGCATCCAATACGGGTTATTGGAATCCCAAGCTGGATGCCAATATCACCCGGGACCAGCGCAACCGCGATAGCCTGGCCGCACTCGGCTGGGAATCACTGACGCTCTGGGAGTGCGAGCTGAAGTCGATGGATGGCATCTTGCGCAGGGCGGCAAGCTTCCTCGGCCCGGCGCGCATCCTGCCGCGCGGAGCCACCGCGCAAGACCCCTCTAAGGGCACCGGGGTTGGCTAAGATCGAATAGTCCAACCCGGACATGGGTACTGTCGCCGCTAACGGCTCGAACCATGAGGCCTGCCATGGCCTGCCCGCAGCAAACCAACACGTTCCCCGAGGTCCATGAAAAACAGCACGTCCCGCTTCGAAGTCCCGGTACTGCTGGGAACCCAGACGCTGTTCAATATCGGTTTCTACGCGGTGGTTCCTTACCTTGCTGTAGTGCTGGCCAACGACTTCCTGCTGGCCGGCACCGCGGTGGGCCTGATCCTGGGCATCCGGACCTTCGCCCAGCAAGGGCTCTTCCTCGCCGGAGGCAGCCTGGCCGATCGCTTCGGAGCCCGGCGCATGATCCTCATTGGCTGCGCGGTGCGCGCCGCAGGGTTCTTCACGCTGGCGGCCTCGCTGTCCTACGGCGACCCGAAGCTCTGGTTGTTCATCCTCGGCACATTGCTCACCGGATTCGGCGGAGCCCTCTTCTCCCCGGGCCTGAGCATCCTGGTGGGCGCTGCCCAGACCGCGCGCGACAGGGGCCAGCCCGCAGGAGCCAAGCGGGCCTCGCTCTTCGCCTGGCTGAGCATCACCGGCGAAATCGGCGCGGTCACCGGACCGCTGGTTGGAGCGGTGCTGTGGGACTGGGGGTTCGCAACCGTTGCAGGCTTCGGGGCGATCTTCTTCATCGCCATTGGCCTGTTCCTGGCTGCGGCCTTGCGCCGTTCCGTTGAGGAAAGCACTTCTCGCGATCACCCGGTAAGCCCGGCACCGCCGAAGCTCCAGCCCGGCAGCCTGCGCCGCTGCCTGGCGGACCGGAAGTTCGTGGCGTTCTGCGCCTTGCATGCCTCGGACTTGCTGGCATACAACCAGCTCTATTTGGCCATCCCGCTGGAACTGGAACGCACGGGCATGCCCACCCAGTGGCTGGGACTGGTTTTCGCTTGGATCTCTGTACTGACCTTGGCCTTGCAATTGCCCGTCGCATGGATCGCGGCACGGATCGGCGCGGCGGCGACCCTGCGTTGCGGATACCTCTCCAGCGCCTTGGGCTTTGGCGTGCTCGCTTTTCTCCCGGCCTCGGCCTTCGGCGAGCAGACTGGTCCGATTCGCATCTTGTGCGCGGTGACCCTGCTGGCCTTGGGGCATATGAGCGTGCATCCCACGGCCTTGTCATTGGTTCCCAAATTCGCCGGGCACCGGGCCACTGGCTCCTATTTCGGTCTGCTCGCCAGCTGCGGCGGCCTGGCTGTGCTGCTCGGGAACATGCTGGTCGGGTGGCTGCTGGCGCAGGCCAGCCAGGGTCTCATCCCCGGCTTCCTGCCTTGGCTGTTCCTCATGCTGCCCCTGGGCCTTGCTGCCTGGCTTGCCGCATCGCTCGTGCGGCGCGCAGGCATCCTTGCCCACGGAGCATGAACTGCGACACATGACGCACTGTCCTCGCGGAATTTCCACGCGGCGCCCCAACTTTGCACTACTCAGCTTCCACTCTTTCGAGGCACCACGCGGGGGCTTTTCCTCCGGTTATCCCACCGGGTCATAATCAGCAAAACTAGGCAACTAATTAGGGTACGCTTACCAAGGCTCTAACGCATTAGATGCCAATCCATCACGTAATGCCGAAGGATTTCCATGAAACTTGGACGATTGAGCGCAGCCGCAGGATTCGCGGCCCTTGCCCTCGTGCTGACCGCCTGCAGCTCCACCCCCGCCAGCTCCGCCCCGGAAAGAGCAGCGGACCCGGGAGCCCGCGTAGTCGTAGCCAATTTCCGTGCCCCGGTTTCCAATTGGGCGCTGGAAAGCGACGACGCCTACGTGCTCTCCATCGCCGGCTGCCTGGAAACCCTGGCCAAATACGACCAGAGAAGCAAGAAGGTCGAGCCTATGCTCGCTACCTCCTGGAAGCAATCCTCGGACACCGAATGGGACTTCGAGCTGCGCAAGAACGTGGAATTCCAGGATGGCACCAGCATGGACGCCAAGGCCGTCGCCGCTTCCCTCAACCACGTGTTCAAGGCCACCGCCCCGGCCCGCGCCGTGAATCCCAAGACCATCAAGAAGGTAGAAGCCCTCGACGCTGATACCGTGCGGGTCACCACACCCGCCGCGGATCCGCTGCTGCCCTACCGCATGGCCAGCGTGAACGCAGGTGTTCTCTCCCCTGCCGCGTACACCGGCAAGGGCATCGATCCGATGAATCACTGCACCGGACCTTTCGTCCCGGTCTCCGAAAAGGCCGGGCAGTCCCTGACCTTGGACCGCAATGAGAATTACTGGGACGGCGAAGTGAAGCTGGCCGGCGGAGAAATCCGCTACATCACCGAAGGAGCCACCCGCGCCACGCAGGTCCAGACCGGCGAAGCGGACATCTCCATGTCCATCCCGGCCACCAGCCTGGCTACCTTGGAAGCCGATGACAAGATCAGCGTGCTCAAGGCCGACTCGCCTCGCACCTCGACCCTGTACCTGAACAACTCGCGCGCTCCATTCGAGAACCTGGACCTGCGCAAGGCCGCCACCATGGCCTTGGACCTGCCGGCCATGGCCGCCAGCGTCTACGAAGGCGCTGCGCAGCCTGCCACCGGCCCCTTTGCCCCGAGCGAGCCTTGGGCCAATACAGATCTGGCCGTACCGCAAGTGAATATCGAAGAAGCCAAGAAGCTGGTGGAAGCTTCCGGATTCAAGCAGGACAAGCCGCTGGAAATCATTGCGATCACCGAACGCGCCGAATTCGCCGGTGTGGGCGCCATCATCCAGGAGCAGTTCAAGCAGATCGGCTTGCAGGCCAACGTGGTGACCAAATCCTATGGCGCAGCCGAGCCCGATGTGCTGGCCGGCAAGTACGACATGATCCTCAGCCAGCGCAACCGGATGATCGACATCGCCGACCCGATCGGCTTCCTGCAGTCCGACTACAGCTGCGAGGGCGGCTACAACCTGAGCCACTACTGCAACAAGGACTACGACTTGCTGGTCGGCCAGGCACTGGTGGAGAAGGATGAAACCAAGCGCCACGACCTGTACCGCAAGGCAGGCGATATCCTCGCCGATGACGCCGCGAACGTCTGGCTGGTCAATGAGCAGGCAATTGACGCCGTGGGAGCCAAGGTCCAGGGCTACGTCCAGGACCCGCTGACCCGCTACGTGCTGACCAAGGATCTGGCGAAGACCAGCTAGCGTGCCTCCTCTAACCACCATGCTGCGCCGAGTCTTTGGACTCGGCGCAGCAGTTCTGCTTTCATCCTTCGCGGTATTCCTGGTCCCCTTTGTTTCTCCCGGGGACCCCGTGCGGTCCTTGCTGCGCGCACGCATGGATATCGGGGCTGCCGACGAGGCCACGGTACAGGCCTACGCGCAGCAATTCGGCCTGCACGACCCGATGCTGGTGCAGTTCGGACGGTGGCTAGGCCGGTTCGCCACCGGAGACATGGGCATCTCGCATATCAGCGGCACCCCGGTAGCCGACCAGGTGCTGCCAGCAATTGGCGTCACCCTGTCGCTGGCCGGCAGCGCCCTGGTGGTGGCCATCGCCGTGTCCATTGTCCTGGGAGTACTTTCGGCCACCCGTGCCGGGAGGTGGCCCGATAGGCTGATCACCTCTGCGACCCATGCGCTGATCGCGATCCCCGAATACGCGCTGGCTCCGTTGCTGGTCCTGCTCTTCGCGGTGCGCTGGTCATTGCTTCCCTCGGCCGGTTTCGATTCCCCGGCCTCGTTGGTGCTCCCGGTCTTCATTCTGGCCTTGCGCCCCATCAGCTTTTTCACCGTAGCGGTGCGCTCGGGGGTGTGCCAGGCTTTGGACTCCGAGCATGTGCTGGCGGCCCGTGCCCGCGGGCTGAGCAGCACTCAAGCTTTGGTTCGCCATGTGGTTCCCCATGGATTGCTGCCGTTGTGGACCATGGTGGGTGTCTGGTTTGCCGGGTTGCTGGGCGGGTCGGTCATCGTGGAAGTCATCTTTGCCATTCCCGGCATGGGACGGCTGATCTTCGACTCCATCGTTGATGCCGATATCCCGGTAGCCCAGGGAGGCGTGGTGGTGGTAGTGACCTGTGCCGTGGTGGTGACCGGAATCGTTGACCTGGTGCACAAGATCAGTGATCCCAATGTGAGGATTGGTGTACGACATGGCTAGGAATCATTCCAAGGAAATCCTGCTTGCCCCTCCCGCATTCATTTTGCTGGCGGTGGTCATCCTGACCATCGCCGCCCCGTGGATTTCCCCCTATGACCCTGATGCCCAGAGCTTGGCGGACCGGTTGCAGGGGCCCAACCTGTCCCACCTGCTGGGCACAGATGCCCTGGGCCGCGACACCTTGAGCCGGGTGCTGCACGGTGGCCGGTTCTCGCTGTCGGTAGCGCTGATCACCACGTTGTTTTCGCTGCTGGTTGGCACCGCACTGGGCCTGCTCAGCGCGGTGCGCGGCGGGTGGCTGGATGAGCTCTTCCTGCGCGTGAACGACTTGCTGCTTGCGCTGCCCGAAATCGTGATTGCGCTGCTGATCATCGCGGTCATGGGGCCCGGATTCTTCACCATGGTGCTTTCCGTGGGAGTTGTGGCGTGGACCCCCACCGCACGCTTGGTGCGCTCCATGGCGGCCCAGGCATTGAGCTCCCACCATGTCGAAGCCTCCAAACATGTGGGCGCTTCGCGCTGGTTCATCCTGCGCCACCACGTCCTGCCCTTCGTCGCTGGACCGGTGCTGGCCCAGGCCGCCTTGCGCTTCGGGCTGCTGCTCGTATTGCTCGGCTCATTGTCCTATTTGGGCATCGGTGTCCAGCCGCCGCAATCAGACTGGGGTTCGATGCTGGCCGAGGCGCAGCCTCACGCGATCCGCTCCCCCTGGGGCTTGATTGCGCCGGGCGCCGCCATCTTCCTGGTCAGCTTCTGCGTCACCCTGCTGGGCAATCGAATCACCCACGTGCTGGGCGGGCAGGACGTGCTTGCTACCGAGGCCAAGGCGGAAACCCATGACTAAAGAACTTGAATTCATTGATCTTTCGGTCAGCTCCGGCGATAAGCGATTGCTTTCCGAAGCGCGCGGCGCCCTGCGAGCCGGCGAACTGGTGGCGGTTGTCGGGCGTTCCGGTTCCGGCAAGACGCTGCTCACCAAGGCCATCATCGGCCTGCTGCCCCAGCAGCTGCGTGCTGAGGGGCAGATCCTGCTTGATGGCCAGCGCCTTGACCAGCTGGGCGAGAAGGCCATGGATTCGGTGCGCGGACGGCGCATCAGCATGCTGTTCCAGCAGCCCAAGCGCGTGATGAACCCGCGGCTGACCATCCGCGCGCATCTGCTCGAAGCCCTTGGAGCCCCCGGCTGGGGCAAAGCCCGCCAGCACGAGGAGCAGGTGCTGTCCCTGCTCGAAGAAGTAGGCCTGGCCCCCGCCAAGCAGATTGCCGGCAAGCGCCCGGACCAGCTCTCCGGCGGCATGGCCCAACGCGCCATGCTGGCCATCGCCCTGGCCGCTGACCCGGAGTTCATCCTGGCAGATGAACCGACTTCATCGCTGGATTCAATCCTCAAGTCCGAGGTGCTGCAATTGCTGCGCCGCAAGCAGCAGGAACGTGGCGTGGGCGTCCTGTTCATCACCCACGACATTGCCAGCATCCAGCACATTGCCGACCGCATCGTGGTAGTCAGCGACGGGCAGATTGTGGACCAGTGCCCCACCGCGCAGATCTTTTCCAAGGACCGCCACGCCAAGACACGCGAGCTGGTCGAGGCCAGCTTGCCTCCCCTGCGCACGCCACGAATGAAGGATTCCGCATGCTTGCTGGAAGCGGTGGATGCGGGCAAGAACTACACGCGCCGCGCAAAGGGACCGGCAGCCTTGAAGCCCACAAGCTTGCGCCTGCATGGCGGCCAGGTCCTGGGAGTGGTGGGCCGTTCCGGCTCGGGCAAGAGCACCTTCGCCCGGCTGCTGGCCGGGTTGGAACAGCCCACGACCGGCCGGATCATCGATAGGCACCACAGCGACAAAGCAACGCGGGTGCAGGTCATTGCCCAAGAACCGTACTCGTCCTTCGACCCCCGGCTTTCCATCCGCACTTCGATGAGCGCGGCGGTGCACCGGCTGCCGGTAATCCAGGCCGGGGAGCGCATGGCGCAAGCCATGGCCCAGGTGGGGCTGCCCGGGGAATTACTGGATCGCAGGCCGGGCCAGTGCTCAGGCGGCCAGCTCCAGCGGCTGGCTATCGCACGAGCGCTGCTAACCGAACCCCAGGTACTGATCTGCGATGAATCCACCTCGGCACTGGATTCGGTAGCCCAGCGCCACATCCTCGACCTGCTGCTTGATTTGCGCGACAAGATGGGCCTGAGCCTCGTGGTCATCTCCCACGACATGGACGTGATCCGCTATGCCAGCGATGACGTGGCAGTGTTCTACGAGGGCGAGCTGGTGGAGCATCGTCCGCTCAACGATTTCCTGGGCAATGCGGAACACCAGCACAGCAAGGATCTCGTGGCCGCGCTGGATATCACTGCGGCGGTTCCTTCCGCCGGCTGATTTCTGCTCGCGTAAGAAAACCCGGAACTCTTGTGCCCTGACTTGGACCGCTTATAGATTGATGGACTATGACCGACAGTTCGCAGAAGAATCCGTCCATCACCCGCCAGTTGCCATTGCTGGCCCTATGCGCCGCCTTGTTCCTTTCAGGCTGTTCGGCTCCAGCCCCGGAATCCGGCGACGCCCAGAAACCAGCTTCCGAGAGCACCCGGCTGGCCAGCGTAGCTGAAGCCGGAACGCTGAAGGTCTGCACTACCGGGGACTACCGGCCGTTCACCTATCTTGACCCGGACACCGGGGAATGGTCTGGAATCGACATCACGATGGCCAAGAATCTTGCCGAGTCGATGGGCGCAGAACCCGAGTTCATCCAGACCTCCTGGAAGGACTTGATGCCGGACTTCCTGTCCAAGTGCGATATCGCAGTGGGTGGTGTTTCCATTTCCATGGAACGCGCCCAGCAGGCCTACTACAGCGAAGCCACGCTGGATGAGGGCAAGACGCCAATCACCTTGTGCGAGAACGTGGAGAAATACGACACGATCAAGGAAATCAACCAGCCCGGCATCCGATCCATCACCCCGATTGGCGGCACCAACGAGAAGTTCGCCGATGCGAATTACCCCGAAGGTGAGATCATCCGCTTCGAAGACAACAACAAGATCTTCGATGAGATCATTGCCGGGCGTGCCGATGTGATGACCACCGATGCCTCGGAAACCCGCTGGGTGGCCAACGAGCACCCCGAGCTGTGCGCGGTGCATCCGGATAAGCCGTTCAATTTCTCCCAGAAGGCCTACCTGGTGCCGCTGGGCGATGACGAATTCCAGGAATACGTGAACCAGTGGCTTAACATGGCCAAGAATGACGGGACGCTCGCCGCCGCCGAGAAGCCCTGGTTCGGATAAGTTCGAAGCCACAAGAAGCTTGCCGCTTTCCTTGCAAGCAGCAGGACCTCCTCCAACTTCTTGATTGGCCGTGATTGAGGCGGACCGATACTCAGCGGATCGGTCCGCAAAAGGACTCGCGCAACGGTTGGATCAGATCATTGCCTGGATCATGATGAAGGATGCTTGGTTTTGCCGGAGCCATGTCCGGCGTTCCGGCCCTCAACTGGTTACGTCGCCACCACGAACCACCAAGCGGAAAGTTATAGCAACACGGATCCTTACTATCATTTTCTAAGAAAGTGATAGTAAGGGAAATTCATACCATCGCTTTGGAGGGACCCATAGCCGGCTCTCTTTACGCCTGGCCTGCGTTCAGCCCCCCTATTTTGAGGTACCAAGAGCACTTCTGACTGCCGAAAATCCTCATATCTTCTCCGGTGCTGAAGTTCAGCGATCGAGATGACTTGGGCTTTGCGCAAATGAAAAGCTCATCAAGAGCGATTTGACGCAAAAGCTTTCGCTATTGAGCCCTCCCTGTTGTCCAGTGACCTAAGCCTAAGTGCACGTTCATTCACATTAATGAATGTGAACAAACGTACACTTCCGTCAAAGTGTACGTACATTCACTTTCTTGATTGTGCACGTACGTTCACTTATAATAATGTGCATATACGTGCACAGCAGGAGGTTTCATGAATCGCGACGTTTCGACCCAAAAGGAACTCGGAGCATTCGTGCATGATGCCCGGATGAAATTCGGCCTCACTCAAGAAGCCTTAGCCGACCGCGCAGGCGTTTCGCGCAAATGGCTTATAGGCCTGGAGCAGGGTGTACGCACGAGAGCTGAACTCGGCAAGGTGTTAGATACCTTTGAAGCACTCGGGATATCAATAAATCTTTCTTTCAATGCTGAAACCGAAATCGAGTCATCAGATGAGGGCCGCTACCATTCGATAGCTCGTATCTCTCCGGCCGCGTCGGAAGCAATTAGAAAAGCCACGAGTTTGGATCAGTCCTCTTCCCCAAGATTGGCACCCTCGAACATAGGTCAATCGGCCTTCCAAAAACTAGCCGCATCGGGGCTCGGCGAATCCTCATTCCAAAAGTTCGCCAAAGAACTGCGCAACCAAACAGGCATCCGAAACCTAGCCGCCTCCGATCTCGGTCAATCGGCGTTGCAACAGTCCCTTAGAAAAGGGTTGCCTAGTTCAGATGCTTCGACTTTCGATCGCAACTCAAGCACCGCGAACGACGTAGAAAGCGAGCAGGATCAAGCACTTCTTGATAATGACGAATGCAATGAACCGGACAATAAAGATGAGAACAACGAACAGGGCCCGCGATGAAAGAACTCGTGACCTTTTTATACGGGCAGCCTGTCGGAATTCTTCAACAAGATCATTCTGGTAACAGAAAATTTCAATTCGTCCCACAAGATTCTAGACAAGCCAGATTATCCCTGGCAATGCCCTATCGAGAGACCCCTTACCAGCGCTCTATTACTGATCCGTTCATCGAGGGGCTAATTCCGGAAGGCGAAGCTGTCCGCCAGTCGTTCGCTGATGACTTTGGCATTTCGGCAAAGAATCCCTTCGCCTTACTTGAGTATATTGGGTTTGAATGTGCAGGAGCAGTGCAGTTCGTACGGCCGGATGAAATTGACGAGTTAACGCGTTCCGCAGGTGAACTCGTGGCTTGCAATGACAAGGAAATCGGTCAACGCATCAGGGTTTTATCTTCGTCTCCGAAAAGATCGTGGACTGGCAGGCGTGAACGGTGGTCACTAGCTGGAGCTCAAAGCAAATTCGCTTTGAGATGGCAGGACGGATGGCATGAAGCCACTGGCAGCGAACCGACAACCCACATTTTCAAGCCCGGCATCCAAGATTTTCGAGATCAAGCACTCAATGAGCACCTATGTCTGAAGACTTTGGGGCGCATGGGATTACAAGTTGCCGAAACCAACTTCACGCAGTTTGACGGGCAATCGACAATCGTGGTGAAACGGTACGATCGGCTTATTGAGGGAAACAACGTCTATCGGGTCCATCAAGAAGACTTCTGCCAGGCCACTTCGACCTTACCTACAAACAAGTACGAGTCGAACCGAGGACCCAGCGCACTCAAGATCATTACGACCCTTCGAGAAGCTCGTGCTCCTGAAACTGAAGTTCAAAAATTCATTGAAGGCCTAATAGGAAATTACCTTTTGGGAGCTCCCGACGCACACGGCAAGAACTACTCGATACTCCATCTTCCTGATGGCCGTGTGCAGCTTGCGCCATTTTATGACATCGCATCTGGCTTGCCCTACGAACACGTTAGTAACGACGGTTTTCCGAAGAAAAACGATGGATTGCGGAAGGCCGCCATGTCCATCGGGGGCGAGCGACAGTTCGGGAGAGTCTCATCAAAGCATTGGTCAAGATTTGCTCGTGAAGCAAAAATAGATGAAGAGTGGTTGCGGATGACAGTGAGTGCGATGACGTACGCTCTGCCTATCGCCATGGCAGAAGTTTTCGAAAATGAATCCGAGGCCATAGGCAACAGCGAACTACCGAGCAAGCTTTATCCAAAGGTCGAACATCTCTGTGCGACAACTCAAACTCTTCTAGAGCATGACGTGTAGCTCGCTGGATATGGAGAAGCCACCGCTTCCGTTTACGAACGGAAGCGGTGGCTTCATCTAAACTAAGTCAGAAGTTTTAGAGGCTAGTTCTCCCAGAATGGGTAGTCGATGTAACCCTTTGGACCTTCGGTGTAGAACGTCGCGAAGTCTGGTTCATTCAGCGGCAACTGTTCCTTCCACCGGCGCACCAGATCCGGGTTGGCGATCGCAGGGCGTCCTACGACTACGGCTTCGCCCCAGCCTTCGGCAGCCACGCGTGCGGCTTCCTCATAGGTGGTGATCTCCGCGAAGCCGGTGTTCAGCAGCACCGGTCCACCAAAGGCCTTGCGCAGCGACTGGACCAGCTCGCCAGCTGGGTCATGGTGCAGGATGCTCAAGTTGGCCAGCCCCAGTGGCGCGATGCCCTGGACCAGCGCAGTGTAGGTAGCCAGCACATCCGCACGATCGTTTTCCACGGCGCCCTGGACATTGTGTTCCGGCGAAATGCGCAGGCCGGTCTTGCCAGCGCCAATGGCGTTGGCCACGGCGGTCACGACTTCGATGACAAAGCTGGCCCGGTTCTCCGGGGAACCACCGTAGTTGTCGGTGCGGGTATTGGCCGAAGGCGCCAGGAACTCGTGCAGCAGGTAGCCGTTGGCCCCGTGAAGCTCCACCCCGTCGAATCCGGCGGCGATGGCATTGCGCGAAGCGGTGACGAATTCTTCGATGATCCTTGGGAGTTCTCCGGTGGCCAGGGCATGCGGAACCGGGTACGCGTGCTTGCCGGTGTAGGTGCGAGACTCTCCTTCAATCGCGACGGCGCTTGGCGCCTCGACGTAGTCAGCACCGGTGGTTTCCGGGTGGGTGACCCGTCCGGCGTGCATGACCTGGGCAACGATGAGGCCGCCTTCGGCGTGCACCGCGTCGGTAACCTTCTTCCAGCCGGCAATCTGCTCCTCGGTGACCAGGCCCGGCTGGCGGACGAAGCCCTGGCCGGCAAAGCTCGGGTAGGTGCCCTCGCTGACGATCAGGCCCAGGGATGCGCGCTGGCGGTAGTACTCGACTACATCGGCGTTGGGCACGCCATCCTTGCCCGAACGGGAACGGGTGAGCGGTGCCATGACTAGGCGGTTGGACAGCTTGAGGTCGCCGAGGGCGAGAGGGGAAAACAGATCCATGGGATGGGACTCCTGAAGTGGAAATTGTAGTTGCACAGCGTAACTAACCTCGCTGGCAACTTATTCCGATTCAGCCAAGAACATGATCTGGCTAACGGCTTCAAAGCTTTGGATTCACCTGACGCCAAGTGCTTGGATTCGCGGGCTCACGAGGAGCAGGAAACAAGCGGATGCGGCACAGCCTCACACCGCATCCGCTTGATCCGATGGACTATACGGCGGTGTAGCCGCCGTCAACCAGGTGGTAGCTGCCGGTCACGAAGGACGCGGCATCGCTGGCCAGGAAGGCCACGAGCGCGGCAACTTCTTCAGGCTTGCCCAGGCGGGCAATCGGGTGCTTGCCAACCAGTGCGTCGTAGGCTTTCTTGGGCATCTGCAGCAGCAGCGGGGTGTCGATGAAGCCAGGAGCCACGCTGTTCACGCGCACGCCCTGGGTCGCATACTCCACTGCGGCGGTCTTGCTCAGGCCCACCACGGCATGCTTCGTGGAAACGTAGGCGGAGCTGCCGGCGAAGCCCACCGAGCCGAGGATCGAGGCCATGTTCACGATGGACCCTCCCCCGTTCTCGCTCATGGCGTTGGCCTGGGCGCGGGTTCCGCGGAAGACGGCATTGAGGTTCACGGAGATGACCTTGTCCCAGTCCTCATCGGTGAGCTCGCCGACCTTGGCGGCGCGGCCGCCGATGCCGGCATTGTTGACGCCGATCTTCAACGGGGCCATGGCGTTGGCCGCCTTGATGGTTTCGTCAACGACGGCAGAAGAGCTGGCGTCGCCAACGACTGCTACTGCTTCCCCGCCTGCGGCCTTGATGGTTTCCACGGTAGCGCCAGCGGCCTGGGCATTGAGGTCCTGGACCACTACCTTGGTTCCGTTGGCGGCCAAGAGGATGGCGATAGCCTGCCCAATGCCCGAACCGGCGCCGGTGACTACTGCCGAACGATCTGCTACATCATACTGAGCCATGATGGACCCACTTTCCGTTTCAAGATGGTCACGGGATTTCCGTTGGCCTCATACCTTGGACGCTACTCCGAACCATCTCGAAAGTCGATGACGTGTCAATCAAACACCGGTGAGCTCAGTCACTGCTCCGCATGCGGTGCACCCTGTGCGCGGTGGACGACATGAACCGCTCATCATGGGATGAGAACAGCACTGCTCCCCCGCGCTCGAGTACCGAATCGATGGCCCCGTGCAGGCAATGAAGCCCAGCCGAATCCAGCGCCTCGGTTGGTTCGTCGAGAAGGAGCAACTGCGGTTCGCGCACCAGCACGGTGGCCAAAGCAACGAGCCGGCGGGCCGAAGCCGGCAGCTCATAAGGATGGGTCTGCGCATAAGATTCCAAGCCCAGCTGTTCAAGAACCAGCGGCACACGCTCGCGTTGGATGCTCTTCTTGGGAAGGCCAAAGGCGACCTCCCGGGCAACGGTACGTTCGAAGAGCTGATCCGAAGGATTCTGCAGGAGCATTCCAACATCAACTGCCACCCGCACCTTTCCGGCAGCTGGCTTGAGCAGCCCTGCGGCGGCTTTGAGCAGTGTGGTCTTGCCCGTTCCGTTGGCGCCGGCCAGCGCCACACATTCTCCTGCACGGACTTCGAAGTCAAGATTGGAGATGACCGGGGCGCTGGCGCCCTTGTATCCGAGCTGCACGCCAGCAAAGGCCAGCAGGGGTTTTGCTGTTGCAGCCGCGACGGATGATCCTCTTGATTTGGGAGACAATGCAGTGGATGCAGCGCCTACTGTTACAGGCTGCAAAGTTCCGTCCGCCAAGTTCCACAAAGCATCCGCGTCGGCTTCCCATGCTTCAGTTGTCCGGGTCAGCACCACAAGCGCGGTGCCCGCGGCGCGCAGCATCGTGATCATCGAGGTCACTGACTTAGTTGCCTTGGAATCCAATCCGGCCAGCGGTTCATCGAGCACAATGATGGACGGATTCGCTGCGGACAACGCGGCCAGTGCGACCAGGCGTTCTTGGCCCCCTGAAAGCTTGGAGGGATCGCGTTCCAGCAGATGCTCCAGGGACAGCCGCGTAGAAAGCTCGGTAATGAGCTTTCCCATCTCTTCGCGGGGCATTCCTTCGTTCTCCCGCGCGAAGACCAGCTCTTCTGCAACCGTCTGGCGAATCCTCGAAAGGTAGAGCCCGGCATCCTGGGGCAGCAGCCCTACGTGCCTGGCCCAGCCTGCTATGTCGATTCGTGGCAAATGCTCCGGAGAATAATCAATCTGTTGCCCCGCCAGGGTGACCGTTCCCTCGCACTGGTCGGCTCCCGGCCGCGGAAGCATGCCAGCTAGTACTCCGCCCAGCGTGGACTTGCCGGATCCAGAGTCGCCGGCAATGACAGTCAGGGAACCCGGGGAGAATTCCAACTCGATTTCGCGCAAGGTCGCGGCATGCGTCGCGGAGTAGCGGAAGCTTCCCAGCCTGAGGTGCAGCGCCGTGGTGCTTCCGGCAGGTGCACGGTGTTCCATATCCATCATGAGGCTCCCCCGAGTGGCATCAGAATCGCTACCGGCACCAGCACGGAACACAGCAGGGCAACCCAGCGGACGCCCCGCTGGATCTGCGAGTCTGCAACTTGGCGCAATCTGCTGTGCTCACCTCGGGCGGGAAAACCGCGCGCGGCCAGATGCACCGAACGGTCATGGGCGTCTTGCACCGAGGAGAGCACCAGCGGCACAGCACGCAGCCTCAAGCGCTGCAGCCAACCGGCCAAACCACGGCCGGTTCCTGCCTTCCGCAAGGCCTGGGCTTCGCCGATGGCATGCTGCTTCTCCATCATCTGCGGAAGAAGGAACAGCGTGGATGCCAATAGGTATCCCGCCTGCGGCGGAGCCGGAGACAAATCGATAGCTGCCACCAGCTGGTGCTTGTCGATCAGCAAACCGCAAAGCAAACCCGCCACCACCAGCACGGCGGTCCGCAAGGCCAGGGCCGTGGCAATCTCCACTCCCCCAAACGTCAGGCTGATTGGCCCCCATGCTGCGAGCACCGCCGAAGTTTCCTGCGAAGCCAGTCCATGGATCATCAGCAAGGACAGGAGAGTAGGGAGCATGATTGCACCGCTGAGCGCCGCGAGTTTGCGAGCCTTGCCCGCCACCGCTCCAATGGCCAGGCAAAGGACTATCACCGCACAGCTCAGCCACCAGCGACTGGCAGCCGTGGCCACCGAAACGGTGAGCACGGCTAGGCAAAGCACGGTAAAAGGATGCAAGTCAGCGATGCGGCGCTTCATTAGTGGCCTACTTGTTTCCGCTCTTCCCCAGCACCTTGTAGCGGCGGATGAATTCGAAAGAACCGCTCAAGCGCTTCGGCAAGGCGAAGACCAGCAGCGCTGCGATGAGGAAGACAATTGCCTTGTCTCCCGGGTCTGAGATGAGGGCCTGCTTGGTGACCGCGGAAAGCAGAGAATCCCCCATGGAGCGGAAGGCCGCAACTACTGCGCCGGTACCGACTCCCGAGGTGCCGCCGTAGACGAAGGCCGCCACCGGGGAAGACACTACGCCAACCAGTACACCGGCAACCAAGCCCGCGATTGGGGCAAGGTATGGCCGACGCAGAGCGCCGTAGCGAGCGGCGGTTCCCGCGAGGAAGCCAACCAGCGCGGCTCCCGCGGCGAATGGCAAGACGGTGGGAGCAAACAGCGACCAGATCAGCGTGCTGAGCACACCGGTGGCGGCGCCGGCACGGCGTCCGGCCAGGAAGCCCACCAGCACGGTGCCGATGGAGTCCAGGTAGAGCGGGACCATGACGGACCCGACGAATTGGCCGAGGATGATGTTCAGTGCCAATGCGACTGGGATCAGCGTCAAGGCGGAGACCGGCAAGTCCGGCAGGACTGCGAGCAGCAGCAGGACCGCAGCGATCAGGTAGGCGGCAAAAGTTGCCAAGGCGACACCCTGGCCCAGGCCTTCGACGATTCCCGTGGGTTGGGTAATGACCAGGAACAGGTAGGTTCCAACGAGCAGCAGGGTTCCAGCTGCGCCGAGCACCCTGCGCCGCAGGAGCTGGGCTGCTGATGCTTCAGGCAAAAGAAGATTCGGTGACATGATGAGGCAATCCTGGGGATACGAGTTAATTGCGCGCAGGATTGCTCCCGCAACGCGCGAATGGCGGGTCTATGTCACCTCGACCCGGTAGACGATTCTAGCCCACCTGCCTGTGCTCAGGAATTCCCGTTGAGTTTCCTTGCCAGCGCACCAAGGCGCTGGACCAGCTCGGCGAACCCTGCCTCAGGGTCGTTTGATACAACCACGTGGGCATTCGCCGGCTTGCCCCACAGCCCGCGGAAGTCAGCCACGGTGGTACCGAAGAACAACGGCGATTCTGTCTCAACGTCCACCGTTCCGGGACGGGTCTCGTAGTCCAGAGTCCCTGCGGCAACACCAGCGGCAAAGAAGTCGTGCACGTGGGCGATGTAGCCCTGGTCGTATTGGCGATGGAATTCGAAGTAGAACCGCAGGGCGTCGGAGAGATAGCGCACCAGCGGATTCGATGACTTGCTCAACGTCCCTTCGGGGTCGCTAGCCTGGACAATTTCTGGTTCAGCGCATCCGACTTCAATGGAGAGCTTCGTCAGGAATTCCGGCTGCATTTCGAAGCGCTCCGTGGTGTCCAGAGAGCAGACAATCGGCAGCTTCGATGAATCCAGTCCTTCCTCAGCGGCAGCAGTGTAGGCAGCAAAGACTTCCTTTGCTGCGTGCGGGTCCACGTGAGTGTTCCACTCAGCCGTCGGTGTGGTGTTGCCCTGGTAATAGAAGGCACCGCCCATGATCACTACCTTGCGCAGCAACCAGGGAAGACGTGGTTCGCGGCGAAGCGCCAAAGCGAAGTTGGTCAGTGGAGCAGTGAGGAGGACAGTCAGTTCGCCTGGGTTTTCGCGTGCGGTTTCGATCCAATAATCGACGGCATCGAGATCCATTGGCTCTGGGGACATTGGATCTGGAAGAGTCGCGTAGCCCACGCCTTGCGGACCATGAGTTTCCGGCGTTGTCACCAAAGGAATCTCCAGAGGTTCACGCGCACCAATGAGCACTGGGATGTCCAGTTTTCCGCAGAACGCAAGCAACGCACGATTGTTGGCAGCAACCTGCTCAGCATCGACATTGCCCGGGGTGCTTGTGACAGCCTCTATCCAGACATGGTCGAGCGAGCAGAGGTACGCCAGCGCCAAGGCATCATCTATGCCGGTGTCGCAGTCGACTAGTAGTCGCTTCCAAGAACCGCTAGAACTATGCACATTTGCGTCGCTGCTTAGATCCAACGCTCCCCCTCATTTTCGCCACAGGCATGTGATAATTGCTAACCAAGTTTGATAGGGCCAGCGCTATGTGAGGTCACTATTTGGGCTCAAGTAGTCGTACAAGGCGTTGTCGATGGCTTCGGCAAAATGCAGATCCATCGTAACCACATCAAGCTGTTCTTGGTTCTTGCCTGACATCAATGTTTGTTGCGCATTTCTAGAGTCGGCCTTGCCAAGGTAGAAAAATTCGGCACCTTCGGCGTCGTCTTTTTTAACAAAGACGTGGAGGTCCACTTCATTATTGACGATTCTTCGAACTTCGTCACTTTGCAGTGTACGACGCGACCTAGTGAACCACCGCAGGTGCGAAGGGTTCACCAGTTCGTCCTGGTAAGCCGTGCTGGCGGATATGTCATCGGACTTATGGAGAGTTACGAAAATCGGGCAGGTTCTTGAGTCCATATCAACCTTGTACCCATACAAAGTCGATGTCCACTTTCTTGGCACCCCGAGGAGCCTGGTAACTTCCTTACGAGAATACTGTCCGCCCACGATGAATGGATTCCCTCCAACATAACGGTCGTTGACCATGGCCATACCCGTTTGAATCAGGTCGTCTACTTCTTCGGCGAAGGATCCATTGGTTCGATATGCGTAAACAAAGTTGCGATTTGCTGAAATCGTCCCTTTTTCGATCGAAGCCAGGCGAATGCCATAACGTGCCTGATCCACTTGGGCGTGATTGGCTAAGTTGAGGGTATCGACTGCACTGAGCATCGCCCGTTCAGTGGGTTCGACTCCCTGTTCCCGTAGAGCATCTGCGAATTGATCTAACGTAAGCGACTCTACAGTTAATAGTTCTCGGACAAGAATAAACTCGTGAACTCGCTTCGACGTTAAAACCTCGTGAGATAACAGAGATAGGGCCCTCAACTCTGTTGGGTCTAGATCATGCTCGATCCGTAGCAGGCTTTTGACTAGCGCGGGATAGTTCTCTTTCTTCGTGGCCAGCAGAACGGGGTCAACAGATTCGAAACGATAGAAATCGAAAAGCCTCGGAACTTGCCCAACTCGATTCTGCATAGCTTGCATCGATCCGCGTAGTCTTTGGATACTATCCAAAGCCGTCGTGCGGATCGACTCTAGGACTCTTTGCTGGGCGATCTTGTCGAACCGGATGCTCGATAGCCCAGCCAAGACGCCAGCTTGTTCGGTCGCGATCAGTTTCTCTTTCAGCGACTCTTTATTCAAAGATTCATCACCGAATAGGGCGATAGGAATCATGTAGTTATTTGCATAATTTCCAATGAAGTCGATTACGACCAGATAGTCCTTCATTGGCGCCTTGCGCAGCCCTCTACCCAGCTGCTGAACAAAGACGATTGCTGATTGTGTTTGTCTGAGCATGACAACTTGATTAATACCGGGGATGTCTACGCCTTCGTTGAAGATATCCACTGTAAGTATGTAATCGAGCTTGCCCGCTTCAAGTTGTTCGACTACTTGTTCTCGTTTCTCAATGGAGTCATCGCCGCTGAGGCTCACGGTCCGAAGCGGCTTTCCGCGAAGTTGCCGTTGATTAAGAGCATCAGACAAAGCTTGCGATTCGCCTTTTCGAGAGCAGAAAATTAACCCTTTCGGCGCAACCCCCGCTTGACCATATTTGGTTAAGGCATCGACTACGTGGTGCACTCGATCTGGCGTCACCAAATGTGAAAGGTCCTCCGAACTGTCGCGAATCGAGTCATCCTCAAGTGTCACATCTGCAATCCCGTAATAATGGAACGGGCTGAGCATGTTCTCTTCCAAAGCATGGTTCAGCCGAATCTCGTACGGGACGTTGTAGTCGAAGAACTCGAATACATTGAACCCGTCACTTCTTTCCGGGGTCGCCGTCAGACCCAGCAAGAACGTTGGCTGCAGATACGACAAGACCTTTTTGTATGTTGGCGAACCAACTCGATGGGCTTCGTCAACGATTATGTAATCGAATGTCTCAGGATCAATTGATTGCAGCACAGCATCTTGCGACAACGTTTGAACTGTCGCGAAAACAAACTTTCGGTCGCTTTGTTTTAGAGCTCCTGCGAGCTTCCCAAACTGCTCCGGTTCTCCGTCAATGACGCGGCGATATTCCTTGATGGTCTTGTCTAGAATTTGTTCGCGATGAACTACGAATAGGAATCGGTTGGGATGTGCCGCTCGTACTTCGAGAGCTGAAAGTATCGTTTTTCCAGTACCTGTAGCCGAGATGACAATCGCCTTTGATTCCCCGCTGAGGCGAACCATCTCTAATGCCTTGAGCGCTTCGGATTGCATCTGGTTAGGCAGAATAGGCATCGGCTGGTCAGCCCAGTTTATGTCGCTGCCTAGACCGCTGGATTCGGAAAACCCTTCGACAACTTCATCGATGAGTTGCTCATCCGCTTGTGCCAAGTTCTTGGCAATCTCGATCTTCTTACGTGGCGGAGGCGGCGTGTACTGCGCCGAATACAAATCAATCCATTCCTGGCTCAACGACAGCGAGTCGCGTAGTTGATGTCCAGCTAGGTCAGCTAGCTGGACCGCCAAGTCACTGTCGTTCGCGGCCGTAACTTTCAGATTCCACTCATGGTTTTTGACGATGGCGTTGCCCGTAAGGTTCGAACTTCCGATCATGGCTGTAACCACATCGGTCGACTTAAAAATGTACCCCTTAGGGTGGAAAGCATCGGCACTATGAATTCGGACGTCGATGCCAAGGTTTGCCAGGTTCAAAAGTTCGCTGAATGCAGATGGAGAGTTGAATCCCAAGTAGTCCGAGGTGACAATCGTGCCGCGGCCAGAAAACTCCACGAGCTCTTGCTTGAGCATGGCGATTGCGTTGGGAGTTACGAAAGCAACGGAGAATATGAACTCATCGCATTTAGCTAACTCCTCGCGGAGGATACGCAGAACGGTATTTCCGTCACCGTTCAAAACCACGCGTGGGTGATGGTGGCGTCGCGACTGTTTTTTCCCATCCAGAAAGCCGTAGGTCACATCCCCTGATAGGCCACCGGTGAAGGCAATGTCAGCATTGGATGCCATCATGCAGCCTGAATGATTTCTACAGCAGGAATATCGGCAGGAGCCCACTCAAGGAAGCCCAGCTCGCTGCGCTTCAACCACTTAGTCGCTTCATGCTCCGTGAGTTGCGGTTCGCCATCGACCAACTCGCAGTAGAAAGTCGTCAGCGTAACAATCCCAAAGTCGTACTCGTGAGTCGTACTTGTAACCTCATCAGCAACGGTAACTGTGCAGAGCAGCTCCTCTTGAATCTCACGTTCAAGAGCTTGTCGAGGAGTCTCGCCAGGTTCAATCTTGCCGCCTGGGAACTCCCACATGCCTCCGAGGCTGCCAGCCAGGCCACGCTGCGCGCATAGAATCTCGTCGTTTCTAACGATTACCGCGCCTACTACGTTAATCTGCTTCTTCAACCGATTCCCCCACTGACGACTATGAAAATCCACTGCTTTCGTTACTTGTGATCATATAGGCCATGTCAGACAGTTTCACTTTGACCTAGTCTCGGAACTATCTACGAAAGTATGCATTCTCTCTCAAACGCACTGTGGTTAATAGTTCGATTCTCAACAATCGCCATGTCGCCCGAAGCACCATCAGCAGCTGGGCGCGAAGCTCAAACTCCCAAGGATGACTTTGCTGTGAAGGCATACTTATCCATTGTTATTCCCGCAAGATCAATTATCGACAAATACACCGAAGCCATAGGCATTAAGTAGTCAGGTTTTTACGGCCAAGGTCGAGGCTCTACCCTAATCCAGGAATCCGCGCAGCAGCGTCGCAGTGCCATCAAGATGTTCTTGCATCAGCTTCTTCGCGCTGACTCCATCGCCGCGGAGAATAGCGTTCAAGATGTCCTCGTGCTGGCGGCTGGAGTGCGCGATATTCGGCTTCAGAAACGGAATCCGATCCAGCAGCTCGCTAGTTGCGTCGCGCGCCTCTGCAACCGCTTTTGCCAGCATGCTCGAAGCTGACAAATCGGCGATCATGACATGGAGCCGGGCATCCAGCGGCCGGTAGTTCGTCGCGTCAGCCGAATTGACGGCTTCGTGCGCCAGCATCAAATTATTTCGCTGGGTTGCAGTGAGCGATGCCCCCGCGGCCAATTCAGCTGCGGCAGGTTCCACGACCGACCTGAATGCAAGCACATCCTCAATGCGTGCACGGTCCGAATCATCCAATGGGTTCTCATGCGTATTCGGATGAGCCGCAACAACTGTTCCACCGTAGCGACCTCGCTGCACCTGCAAGTAGCCTGCGCTCTGCAATTCCGCCAACGAGTCGCGCAATGTTGCTCGTGAAACGCCCAGCGCCTCGGCAAGTTCCCTCTCCGCAGGCAATTTTTCACCGGGTGGGAAGACACCTAGCCTCATGGCGCGCAACAGTTGCCCGAGAGTCTCCTCGAAGACGTTCCCCCGGCGCACTTGCCCAAGGAACCTCATCCCATCCCGGGAATCCAATGGTTTAGTTTCGGCCATGATCTAAGAATGGCACACTATGTGGTTCAAGAAAACACCTTTCATTTTCCATGCCAGCTCAATTTTCAAACAATCCTATTGACTTTCCTTCGTGACCCCTGCCACAGTTGAGCGCATGCAAAGGACTGATTTCAGTCCATTAGATTCAGGACTCATGGACCGAGGAAGCTCACATGACCAAGAATTCACACATCGACTACGCATCAGTCGACAAAGACTATCTACGACATAGGCAGCTCAAGAAAGGCGCCGCAGGTTGGATCCTGCTTGCCGGCTTGGGTATTGCCTACGTCATTTCCGGTGATTTTTCAGGCTGGAATCTCGGCTTGGCCGCTGGTGGCTGGGGCGGATTGCTCATTGCCTTCGTGCTGATGGGCATCATGTACACCTGCATGGTATTCGGTCTTGCCGAAATGTCATCCACCTTGCCCACCGCGGGCGCAGGTTACGGCTTCGCCCGCAGGGCCATGGGACCGCTGGGCGGTTTCGCCACCGGCATGGCAGTGCTCATCGAGTACGCCGTGGCCCCTGCCGCTATCGCCACCTTCATCGGCGGCTACATCGAGGCCCTCGGCCTGTTCGGGATGACCAATTCATGGCCCGTCTACCTGGTCACCTACATTGTTTTCATCGGCATCCACATGTGGGGCGTGGGAGAAGCACTCAAGCTGATGTTCGGCATCACCGCTATCGCCATTGTGGCGCTGGTAGTCACCGTCTTTGGCCTGATACCGCACTTTGAGCCAAGCAACCTCTTCGACATCGTGCCAGACGGTTCGGCCGGCTCTTCAGCCTTCATGCCGTTCGGCATTTCCGGAACCCTCGCCGCGCTGGTCTTCGGTATCTGGTTCTTCCTCGCAGTAGAGGGTGTCCCACTGGCCGCCGAGGAATCGCAAGACCCGAAACGCGATATGCCCAAGGGCATCATCACCGCAGTCATCTTCCTGGTCTTCTCCGGTGCTGCCATGCTCATTCTGGTGCCCGGCGTCGCGGGAGCCGAAGCCATGAGCGTCTCCGGCTCCCCTCTTCCCGAGGCGCTGCGCGAAGCCTACGGGCAGAATTCGGCGCTGGCGAACTTCGTGAATTATGCGGGCCTGGCAGGTTTGGTGGCCAGCTTCTTCTCTATCGTCTATGCCTACTCCCGGCAGCTGTTCGCTTTGTCCCGTGCCGGCTACTTGCCCCGGGTCCTCTCCCTGACCGGCTCCCGCCATACACCATGGGTGGCCCTGCTGGTTCCAGGCACCATCGGGTTCATCCTGGCTGCAGTCATCCGCAATGGCGACCAGCTGATCAATATCGCGGTCTTCGGAGCCACCGTCTCCTACGTGCTGCTGAATCTGAGCCACATTGTCCTGCGGATCAAGGAACCCGACCTGCCCCGCGGGTATCGCACCCCGGGCGGCATCGTCACCACGTCCATTGCGCTGGTGCTTGCCGTCATTGCCCTCATCGCAACATTCGTCGTGGACATCCTCGCCGCAGGAATCACCGCAGGAGTCTTCGTCCTGGCACTCGCGTACTTCTGGTTCTATAGCAGGCATCGCCTGGTTGCCAGCGCACCCGAAGAAGAATTCGCCATCCTGGAGTCCGAAGAAAATGCCCTGAAGTAAACCGGTCCCAGGCCACAGAACCACACACCGACAATCGAAGGAACATTCTCCATGCAAGACATCCAAGAACTCGTCAAGGCCGCCAAGAACGAACGCATGCTGAGCGTTGAACAGCTGACCGAGGGCATCCGCACCGGAGTCTATGATTCGGTCATTCTCGCGTTCACCGACATGCAGGGCCGACTCCAGGGAAAAATCGTCCACGCGCAGTTCTTCCTGGACACCGTGCTGAACCACGGCACCGAAGCCTGCAACTACCTGCTGGCAGTGGATACCGAAATGAACACCGTGGAAGGCTACTCGCTGACCAGCTGGGACACCGGCTACGGCGACATGGAGTTCGTGCTGGATTACGACACCATCCGCCCAGTCCCGTACTTGGAACGCACGGCACTGATCCAGACCGACTTGGCCACCACGGACGGACGGCCGGTTCCGGTGGCCCCGCGGTCCCTGCTCAAGGCGCAGCAGGAGAAAGCCGCTGCGCTGGGCTTGCGCGCCATGGCAGGCACGGAACTGGAGTTCTTGATCTTCAACGACTCCTACGAAGATGCGCAGCAGCGCGGCTACCGGAACCTCACCCCTGCCAACCAGCACAACGTCGACTACTCGATCCTGGGCTCAATGCGCGTCGAACCGCTGCTACGCGATATCCGCAACGCCATGTACGAATCGGGCATGATCGTCGAATCGGCCAAGGGCGAGTGCAACTTCGGGCAGCACGAGATCGCTTTCAAATACGACGACGTGGTCACCACTGGCGATAACCACACCTTCTACAAGCTCTCGGCCAAGCACATGGCCTCGCAGCGCGGGCAATCCATCACCTTCATGGCCAAGCCCAACCAGCGCGAAGGATCCAGCTGCCATATCCACATGTCGCTGCGCAAGCTTGATGGCTCGCTGGCCTTCTGGGACGAAGCCCGCGGAGAACGCACGGAGATGTACAACCACTTCATCGCCGGAGTCTTGGCCACCATGCGGGAGTTCACCCTGTTCTACGCCCCGAATATCAACTCCTACAAGCGTTTCGCCAAGGGGTCCTTCGCACCTACCGCCGTCGCCTGGGGTATGGACAACCGCAGCTGCGCGGTCCGGCTGGTGGGCAAAGGATACGGCGCACGCATGGAGAACCGCCTGCCGGGAGCGGATGCCAACCCGTACCTGGCCATGGCCGCCATGCTGGCGGCCGGTCTCTACGGCATGGAGAAGAAGCTGGAGCTGCCCGAGATGGTGACCGGAAGCGCCTACGACTCCGGATCCCAGCATGTGCCCCAAACCATGGCCGAGGCCCGAGAGCTCTTCGCGAACTCGGAAATCGCCATGGAAATCTTCGGCAAGGAAGTAGTGGAACACTACACCCGCTACGCGGACGTGGAAATCGAGCAGTTCAACGCGGCGGTCACCGACTGGGAAGTTTCCCGTGGTTTCGAGCGCCACTGATCACGAAGGACAACTACAAGTGAACTATCCATCGGACCCACCAGCGCAGCGCAGGCCGCGCATCGGGCTGACCACCTACTGGCAGGAAGCCAAATGGGGTGTCTGGGAAAGTACCGCGGCCATTGTCCCGGGCAAGTACATCAAGTCAGTAGTTGCAGCCGGTGGTACGCCAATGCTTCTTCCACCGGTTGCCACCGACACCTCCGTCTTGGACGTCCTGGATGGGCTGATAGTCATCGGCGGCGTGGATGTGGATCCTGCCAACTACGGCCAGCAACCGCACCCGCGCACGGCGGCACAGCCGGAGCGGGACCTGCACGACATGGCTTTGGCCGCCGCCGCGCTGGAGCGGGCCGTTCCGCTGTTCGCCATCTGCCGTGGCGCCCAGGTGCTCAACGTGCAGCAGGGCGGAACCCTGAACCAGCACCTGCCTGATGTGCTTCCGGATGCTGCCGAAAAGTACCAGCCAGCTCCCGGCGTCTTCGGCACGGTGGATTTCACCACCGCGCAGGGTTCGCTGGCGGAGCAGATCCTGGGCAACCAGGCCAGCGCTCCGTGCTACCACCACCAGTCCCTGCAGGAGGTAGCCAAAGGTCTGGAGGTCACCGCCCGCGCCAGCGACGGGACGGTGGAAATCGTTGAAATGCCGCAGGCCCGAGGCTGGGTTCTGGGCACGCAATTCCACCCGGAAGAGAACTTGGAAGATATCCGGCTCATGCAGGCTTTCGTCCAGGCTGCGCATGACTACGCCACCAGCAAATCTATTTCGACACCACAGGAAGCGCTATGAGCACTGATACCGCAGTGAAAGACACCTTTACCGTGATCAACCCGGCGACTGGGCAAGCAGTCCAGGACGTCGCGCTGGCTGATACCGCGCAGGCGGATGCCGCAATTGCCCGGGCCTCCGAGGCTTTTCCCGCCTGGAGCCAGATCGCTCCTGCTGAGCGCGCCGCGCTGCTGCGCAGGTTCGCGGCCGCAGTAGACCGCGACCTGGAGAATCTGGCCCAGCTGGAAGTCCTCAATGCCGGGCACACCATCGGCAACGCCCGCTGGGAGGCCGGAAACGTCAGGGATGTGCTGAACTACTACGCAGCAGCCCCGGAACGGAACTTCGGCAAGCAGATTCCCGTCGCAGGCGGAGTGAACGTGACCTTCCACGAACCCCTGGGCGTCGTTGGAATCATCGTGCCATGGAATTTCCCTATGCCGATTGCGGGGTGGGGTTTCGCCCCGGCCCTGGCCGCGGGCAATACTGTCGTGCTCAAGCCCGCAGAACTGACCCCTCTGACTGCCATCCGCCTGGGCGAGTTGGCCCGCGAGGCCGGCATCCCAGAGGGCGTCTTCACCGTCATTCCGGGCAAGGGCTCGGTAGTCGGCGAGCGCTTTGTCACCCATCCCGACGTCCGCAAGGTGGTTTTCACCGGCTCCACCCAAGTGGGCCAGGGCATCATGCGCGGATGCGCCGACCAGCTGAAGCGGGTCACCCTGGAGCTGGGCGGCAAGAGCGCCAATATCATCTTCGCCGATGCCGACCTCGACAAGGCAGCAGCCCAGGCACCGGGCGGTGTCTTCGACAATGCCGGACAGGACTGCTGCGCGCGGTCCCGGATCCTGGTGCAGCGCAGCGTTCTGGATGCGTTCATGGAGCGATTCACCCAGGCCGTCGCGGCGGTAACCGTCGGGGACCCGAGCGACGAGGCTACGGTGATGGGCCCTTTGGTCTCCGCCAAGCAGCTGCAGACGGTGTCCTCCTTCCTGCTCGATGAGCAGGGAAACCCCCGCAACGATATCGCTTACCAGGGCGAGATCCCGCAGGGCGAGGGTTACTGGTTCCCGCCTACGGTCGTGGTTCCCGAAGATCCGCAGGACCGGATCCTGCGCGAAGAGATCTTCGGACCGATCGTTGCGGTGATCCCATTCGAGGACGAGGCCGATGCTATCCGCATTGCCAATGACTCGGAGTACGGGCTCTCCGGATCAATCTGGACCCGGGATGTGGGCCGCGCCCTGCGCGTGGCCCGCGGGGTCGAGGCCGGGAACCTGTCGGTGAACTCCCATTCCTCGGTGCGCTATTCCACTCCTTTCGGCGGCTACAAGAAATCCGGACTCGGCCGCGAGCTGGGACCAGATGCTCTCGAAGCCTTCAGCGAGGTCAAGAACGTCTTCATTGACACCGAGAGCTGATTTACCGCAAAGCATCATCCAACTAAAACAAATCACTAGCAAGGAGAACCATCAGATGAGCGAAACTGCCCCGTACAACGGCTTGGTCACCAATCGGCTTGCCGGACGAGTCGCCACTATTACCGGCGGAGCCTCCGGCATCGGGCTGGCCACGGCCAAGCGCTTGGCTCATGAAGGCGCCAAGGTGGTCATTGGCGATATCTGCGCCGAGGAAATCGGCCAGAAAGCCGCCGCGGAAGTCGGCGGGCTTTTCGTCCGCACCGATGTCACCAATGAGGAAGACGTCAAGAACCTGTTCGCCACCGCCAAGGCGACCTACGGCTCGGTGGATATCGCATTCAACAACGCGGGGATTTCCCCGGCAGACGACGCTTCCATCCTGGATACCGGCATCGACGCCTGGCGCAAGGTCCAGGAGGTCAACCTGACCAGCGTGTACTACTGCTGCAAGCACGTGCTGCCTTACATGCAGGAACAGGGCCGGGGCTCCATCATCAACACCGCTTCCTTCGTCGCTGTCATGGGTGCGGCTACAAGCCAGATCAGCTACTCGGCTTCCAAGGGCGGGGTGCTGTCCATGAGCCGCGAACTCGGAGTCGAGTTCGCCCGGCAGGGCATCCGTGTCAATGCGCTTTGCCCCGGCCCGGTAAACACCCCGCTGCTAAAGGAGCTCTTCGCCAAGGACCCGGAGCGCGCCGCGCGCCGCTTGGTGCATGTGCCGCTTGGTCGCTTCGCAGAACCGGATGAGCTGGCGGCCTCGGTAGCCTTCCTTGCCTCCGACGATTCCTCCTTCATCACCGCGAGCCAGTTCCTGGTGGACGGCGGCATCGCTGGAGCCTACGTGACCCCGCTGTAAGGGATAGGACCACGCAAGCACTCCCCTGGATCTGGCATTCGCCCACATACAGGGGAGTGCTTTTGCTTTCGGGGCTTTCCTGTCACTATTCCCGGCGGATTGCCTGTGGCGAGGGATCAGCCAGTTCTAGCCGGCTGTCAGCACGGTGCCTTTATCCCACGAGCAAGTCAGCAGTGTCGATGCCGTCGAGGATCCAATCAACGCCATCAATGACGAGGTTCTTCGCCAACGGCAACTGGTGCGAAGCGCTCTCGATAATGTGCATCAAGTACCCGCCGGTATTCGGGAAGGCCACGAGATCTCCCTTGGCCACACCTGCCGGGAACTCAAACCGCCTGCGCAGGATCAGTTCTTCTTCAATGCAATAAGCACCCACCAAGAATCCTTCGTATGGCGCCCGATCCTGCACTTTTGGCCCTGTGGGAATCAGCAGCGGATCCAGCAGGAAGTCGGCGGAAGTTGAACGGCATTGGGTTCTGTTCATATGCAGGCCGACCAGTGGTGCCCCATCGCTGCGGTTCTTGACGAAGGCAACTTCAGCAAGCGTCAGTCCGCACCCATCCAAAAGTGAACGCCCCGGTTCGCAGCGAAGCTGTATCCCCCGCTCAATAAGCATCTGGGCGACGGTTCTTCGAGTCGTGGTTTCTTCTGTTGCCAGAACCTTCCTCAACCATTCGCCGCGGATCAGCTCCTGGTGGTACGGGTACAGAGCGGTACTGGCTTCACGCCCTGTGGCTCCCAGACGATCTGATTTCCAAGTCAATGACTCATCGCCCTCGGGGAGTTCGGCGAGCGCTTTCCAGAACCCTGCCCATTGCTTTCCATCGTCCAGGTAGGACATCGGAATGCCTCCGCCCATATCCACGAAGCTTGGGTCGTGTCCGCGGTCCCGCAGCGCATCGATCAGCGACAGCGCTTCGAAGGCTAGTAGTGCTCTTTGCCCACCGTCATATCCGTTGAGATGGAAGTGGATCCCTTCGACTTTTAGGGTTTCAGGCTTGTCCGCCTTTTCCAGGAAAGCGAGCCATTCTTCAGCCCGCAAACCGAATCGCGTCGGCGGGATGGATGGGTTATCCGATGCCAAGCGCAGTGCCACGGCAGCTGGTTTCCCGGACTCCTGCACAATCGCTTGCAGCTCTGCCGTTTCATCCAAGTTGTCGAGGCTCAGAACGACACCATGTTCCACCGCAAGCTGCAGCAGGGCCTCGGATTTCACTGCCGCGGTGACAATGATCCGATCCGCTGGCACTCCCCGCTTGAGGCATTGGTCCAGCTCGTTGAAACTGGCCACATCAATTCCGCAGCCTTCGGCTACAGCATGGTCAATTGCTCCGAGTGTCTTGTTGGCTTTGCGTGCCAGATAAATCTGGAAATCAATCTCGTGCTCATCTGCTGCTTCCCGCAGCTCGGCGATGTTCCGGATCATCGAAGAGTAGTCATGCAGATTCAGTGGAGAACCGTACTGCTTGATCAGTTCCTGGCAGAGCTTGGGATCTGCAATCAGGGAATCCATCCACGGTTCGAGCCGTGCAGTCAACGGAATGGTTCCGTGCATCAGGGGTTGAGTCACTGGGCTACTTTCTGTTGTGAGGCGGCCACTTGCCGAGCTATGCGACGTGCCCAACCTCGGTATTCAAGGTGCAGGCCACGATTCAAAGTGTCATGCCCCAAAGTGGGGTCTTCTGTTGGACGGCCAAGTGCCGCCAGGGACTCGTTGCGTTCGCCAGCTGAGTCCAGGCATGTGCCATCCTTGTCGGTGAGCAGTCCACGCTCCCCTGCCCGAACTTGCACGTCGCCCTCGGCGAGCAGATCGCTGAACAAGCTGGACGCGCTGTCACCTCCGGAGGACGAGGCATAGCGCACCCCGGCAGGCGCGGTGACAGCATCTATCGTGAGGTCTGCTTCAGCAAGAACGTCTGACGTGGATTGCTCGTGGTGCAATAGCCCGGCCTCGAAGAGCGCCAGCAGTTTCAAGGCCGTAGGTTCAGGCGGGCCGAAGGCCATCCGCTCAAGATTGGCGGCAAAGGTCTTGAATTGCTCTCGCTCACCCGCATTCCAGCTGATGCGCGACAGCGCGTCGACCAGCTGCGGATACAGACCCGACCAAACGGTTCCCCATACCCACTGCGTGCTAGGAGTCGCCAAACCATGATTGATGCGCACGCTGGCACGTAACTGTTCGGCAGCGGATGTCCACTTTGCCATCTGTTCCGAATATCCGGTCCGCAGAATCTTCCACAAGGCATCCTGGTCAGTCTCCGAGCCGCTGGCTTTGGCGCATTCCATCGCACAGGACAGCAGGATCTGCCACAGCTCGTCCAATCCCGGATGCAGAAGCTCTCCACCTGTTGCCGTTCCATGGCGTTGGATCCCCCACCGGCGCACTTGGTCTCGATAGCCATCAAGGACTTCAACTGCGCTGGCGGGTCGGGTGTTGGGCTTGGGCGTCATGGGAATGCCGCTGCGCGAGGTCATGGTTATCGAAGCTGGTTCTTCTCCACTTGGAATATAGTGCAGGAATTCCAAACCATCTGAAATTGTGCTCTCCCAGCTTCCCCCGCGTCCCTCGGTTAATCGCAACACGACATCGTAGGCAGTCAGCGCGGCTCCCCTGATCACAACCTTGCTTCCAGACAGCACAGTATCGTCTTCAGCCTGGTCATGTTCTACGGTCAACGCGGCAGCCGATATTGACCTGCGCGGCGAATCCTCTGCCCGATACCCGCCCAAGCCATGCCCGGTAACAAGAACTACCTCATCGTAGAGTTCCGCGCCTTGCACAGTGCGGACCTCCCAATGCGGTCCCCTTCGCGCCACGCGCTCTACTGCGCAGGGCCGGTGGGCAATTTGCAGCGACCCGTGTTCTGCCAGCCGTTGGAACTGCTCACTCAGGTATTCCCCAACCAGCGCGCGGGCAGGGAAAGATCCGTCAACTGAAGCAATATTCTTTGTCTCCTGCCACTGGTTGAAATCCTGAGAGCACAAGCTGGATGACGCGTCGATAATGCGCGGGTTGACGTTGAGTTTCAGCTCCCTCGGTTGCCCGGTGTTCCATACCCGTCCGGCCCCGGGCGGGTAGGGATCATAAACATCAACTTGGATTTCTCCGGCTAGATGCTGCGGCAACGAATCGTTGAGTTCAAGCAACGCATATAAGCACTTCGGCCCACCACCGATCATTGCAATGCGTGTCATTGCACCTGCTGGTCTACAAGGTTCGCCGTGCCGTCTGACTCGGGTTCTTCGCCCAAGGTCTCGCGAACCCAATCATCGTCATAGACGCTATGCAGATAAGGAACTCCAGAGTCGTGGACCAGGAAGGCTACCCGCGAACCTGCAGGAATCTCCGGCATCATCTGGCTCATGGCAGAAACGATGGCGCCGGTAGAGGCGCCAGCCAGGATTCCTTCACGCCGGGCAAGCGTACGGCATCCGCGAACCATGTCAATCTCGCGGATGCGGAACACATGATCGGGCTCGGCCTGCAAAGCCAGCTCCGGAACGATGCCTGCTCCCAAACCAGGCAAGCGGCGATTTCCGGATTCTCCGCCAAAGAGCACGGATCCCAAAGCGTCCACTGCAACCAGCTTGGTGTTCAAGCCATGCTCCCGGATGTACTTCTGGCATCCGAGAATTGTGCCCGTGGTGCTGGTTGCGACGAAGAGCATATCCACTTTTCCGTCCAGCGCTTCCACGATTTCGGGCATGGTGGATGAGTAGTGCGCCTTGGGATTATCAGGGGACCCGTACTGATTGGTGGTCACTGCGCCCGGGTTCTGGGCCAGTAGCTGTTGCACCCGCTGCCGGCGGGCAGCCAGCTTGTTCCCATCGGGCTGGTTGACCACCACCTCAACGGTGGCCCCGTAAGCGCGCATGATGTCCAAGGCGGATTTATTGGCGTTCTCGTCGACTACTGCCACGAATTTGATGCCCCGCACCACGCACTGCCGAGACAAGGCGATGCCCAGGTTGCCGGAGGTTGATTCGATGACCATGCCTCCGGGCTGCAGCTGGCCGGATTCCATGAAGGATTCAATCAGGCTCCCTGCAGTGCGCTCCTTGGTGCTGCCCGAAAGCTGGAGCAAATCGAGTTTGGCATAAATTTCGATATCCGGGCTGTCGAAAAGGCGTTCCAGTTTCACGACAGGGGAATTGAACGGACTAAGGGTTCCTGCACTATCCATGTTCATCGCTCGCATTCAGGTGTGGCAATTCCAGAAAACCTGCTCTTCATGCGCGAATGGGGCTTTAATCCATCTCATCGCATTTTCGGCAAGTCTATGCGCGCAATGCCGAACTGCCTAGGATATTCAAGGATTCCGTGGCAGGCTCAAAGCGAATTCACTGGAGCTCTCAGCGAGTGTCGACGGATATTAGCGGGACATGGAACCAACAGAACAACGTCGCGGTTCTGCCTCGAAGGATAGCAGCGAAGCCGGACGCTTCCCGGAAGACCCAATCTTCCGGGGAAGCATCCCGTTGCCAAAGCGAATCTATCGGGAGGAGTGGGCGACCATTCCCCGCCAAACCGTATCAAAGGCCGTCTGAAGCCGGGCTCGGGTTTCCGGCAAGCGGAAGCTCTCTCCGCGCACCACCAGCTGGTAGTACGCCGTTCCTGCCAAGGTGTCGAAGCAGGCCTCGACATCCAAGTCGCTGCGCAATATCCCCTTGTCCATCCCTGCTCGCAGCGCATCTTCAATCGGCACCCTGCGCATCTTCACATGCGTTTGCCAATAAGCGCGCTGGAGCTCGCGGTCAGCCATCACCAGGCGGATGCGCTGTCTGAATCGGGATTCCGAGTACATCTCCACTGCCTGTTCCGCTCCGTGGCCAAACAACGCATTGAAGATGTTCTGTCTCAGATCCCCCTGGCCGCAGATGGCCGGCGGCACGACTCGTCCTGTGTTTAGCGCCGAAGATATTAGCAAGGTCAGCGACGGCCACCTGCGATAGAGCGCAGCACGGCTGACACCGCTGTACTCCACCAGCTTGGATATCGTGATCTCCTGCTCCGTATCGATCAGTTCCAGCGCTGCATCCAGTACCTTCTGCTCCAGCTCCTCGTGCCGAGGGCGTCCCGGACGCCTGCGCACCGGGACCTGCCCAGCGGCCAGCGCGCTCACCGCTGAACTGCGCGCTCGGACAGGCGCTGGATGGTGTCCTCGCTCAGCCCAGCGGCACGCAGCGGAGCCAACGGATCGCCATGGCGTGCTCGCAGCTCTCCGAGCATCATTTCCATGGCCACGTCCATGGGCCCGTTGAGCAGCTGCGAGGTGTCGACCTTGGAGAAGTCCATGCCCAAAGCCCGCCACATCTCGCCCATTACCGGCCGGTTGCGTTCCATGATGGCGCGCATGTTCTGCCCGGTCAGCGCGTAGTCAGCCACGATGTCCTCGTCACTGGCACCCAGCGCGAGCAGCAGCATGGCCGCCAGCACGCCGGTGCGGTCGCGTCCTGCCGCGCAATGGAAGGCTGTGGTCCCCGGCGAATAAGCAATGATATTCAGTGCCGTGACCAGCTGTGCCGCGGAGTTCTCCACCATGTCCAGGTACATCCGGCCCATGGCCTCATGGGTGAACCCTTCCGCGCCCTTGGGTGTTGACCGCGAGACATCGCTGATCAGCGGCAGGTTGTGATAGGCCACCGGGAACTCGGCCAGCGGGCCTCGCCCGGTGGTAGCGACTTCTGCCGGCGAGCGCAGGTCGATGACCGCGGCCAATCCTGCGCCCACCAATTGCTGTGCGACTTCGCGGGTGGCATAGGCGATGTCATCGGTGCGGATGGCCAGCTGCGGGCGGAGCGTGCCCCCGGCAATGCGGATTCCGCCCAGGTCCCGCAGGTTGACCGGTGCGCTGAGCTCAAGTTCGATGGCTGGTGCACTCATGTGATTCTCCTTCTTATCAGGGCGCTGCCCTGGTCGATGATCGTGACGAGCACGATGATGCAGATGATGATGGCGCTCAGGTGCCCGTAGTCGTACATGCGCATGGCGGTGGTCAGTTCCAGGCCGATGCCTCCGGCACCCACCAGGCCGAGGATGGTTGCGCCACGCACGTTGCCCTCGAAGAGCAGCAGCGTGTAGGAGACAAGCAGCGGGGCGGCCTGCGGCAGGATGCCGTATTGGATTACCTGCCGCTTGGACGCGCCGACGGCCTGCATGGCGGTCATCGGTCCCTTGTCCACCGACTCCATGGCCTCGGCGAAGATCTTTCCGATGGACCCGAGCGAGCCCAGGGTCATGGCCAGGATGCCGGCGAAAGGCCCCAAGCCCACAGCCGAGACGAACATCAGGGCGAAAACCAGGTCGGGCACGGCGCGGATCACGTTCATGGCCCAGCGCGATGGGTAGTACAGCCATGGAGGAGCGATATTGGAGGCCGCGCCGAAGGCGACCAGCAGCGAGAGCACCACGCCCAGCACGGTTCCGACGATGGCCATTTGCAGGGTTTCGAGCAGCAATTCCAGGATGGTCGAGATCTTCGAGAAGTCCGGCGGGAACAGCCGGGCGAGGAATTCTCCCATGTTCAGTGTTCCCTGGCCGAGCTTGATGAAATCGAAGCCCACACCGCCCGCGGACCACAGCAGGATCAGCAGGGCAACGGGTATGCCCAGCAGGAAGCGTGCGCGCGGGATGGAGAAGGCCCGTTCCAGGCGGGTCCGCTCGGAGGCGGGCAGCTCATTGTCCGCCAGCGGGACGGTTCTGGTTTCAGTGGACATCGGTGTCACCGTCTTCGTAGATCCCCTTCAGCGACTGGGCATCCAGTTCGCTGCACTTTCGGGAAAACAGCATCTTGCCCTGGCGCAGCCCCACGATGCGATCGCTGTGGGCCAGCGCGAGCGGCACCACGTGCAAGCTGACCAGCACCGGGATGCCGTCTTGCTGCGCTATATCCCGCAGCAGCTGCAGGACCGAATCGGCAAGCTTCGGGTCCAGCGACGCGACCGGCTCATCGGCGAGGATCAGCCGGGGCCTTTGCATCAGCGCCCGGGCGATGGCCACGCGCTGCTGCTGCCCGCCGCTGAGCGAACGGGCCGGTTCCTTGGCCTTGTGCGCAATGCCCACCCGGTCCAGCAGTTCCATGGCGTATTTGCGATGCGCGCTGGAGAAGCCTCCCACGAGATTGATGGCCCCGGCCTGGTGCAGGGCACCGGTGAGGACGTTGGACAGCACGCTCAAGCGCGGGATCAGGTTGAACTGCTGGAAGACCTGGCCCACCTCGGAGCGCAGCTGGCGCAGTTCGCCGCGCTGGAGATTGCGCAGGTCATGGCCGGCCACGCGCACCGTGCCGGCTGTCGCCGGGGCGAAACCCGTCAGGCTTTTCATCAAGGTGGACTTGCCCGACCCCGAGGCACCCAGCAGGGAGACCATCTCGCCCGGGAACAAGTCCAGGTCCACGCCGTCCAGCACGGGCACCGGCTTCTTCTTCTCGTAGCAGACCTCCAGCCCGCGCACGGTGGCCAACGGCAGCGCTCGGCGCAGTTCGGCGGTGTTCATCATCCCGGTGGGCTGCGCAGAAGCTGCCGTTTTGAGAACGGGACTCATTTCAGGTCCTCGAGCTCAACGCCGGCCACCTCGGCAATTTCGGCGAATGAGGCATACCGGCTGGGGTCAGGGCCGACCTCGACGTCCAATCCGATGAATGAGGAGTAGCCGGCCAGTGCTTCCTTGTTCTCTTCGGAGAAGATCTTCGGAAGGGCTTCTTGCAGTGCGGTGCGGGTTTCCTCATCCAGCGACTGGCGAGCCAGCACGCTGCCCATGATTTCCATGGACGGGCTCTGTCCAACCCCGCGCCATTCTCCCTCGGCGAAGGGGAACATCGGTGCGCCCATTTCGGTCAGCACGTTAGCGGTGCAGGCCGCGTCCACCTGGCCTTGCTCCAGGGCGGCAAAGCTGCCCTCATGCCCACCGGCAAAGATGGCCTCGTAGTCCTTGCCCTGCTCCAGCCCCGCCTGGTGCAGCATGTACACCGGCATGAAGTAGCCGGAGCTCGAAGCCTGGTCCGCGAAGGCGATGGTCTTGCCGCGGAAGTCTTCCAGGGTCTTGACCGGCGAGTCATCGAGCACCACGCAGGTGGACACCGGCTCATCGCTGCCCTTCCATGCCAGCAGGGAATCGACTTCTCCGGTGTTCAGCGCGAGCGCCGAGGGGAAACCGCTCATGATCCCCATGTCGACATGGTCCGCGCGGATGGCCTCGACCACGCTGAGATAGTCGGGCACGTCGGTGACTTCGACCTCGCGGCCGGTTTCGGCTTCGAGCAGTTCCACGAGCGCGTCATTGGGATTCACCGCGGTCGGGTCATCCGAGACGGGGAGGGTGGCAATCTTGATGGGCGCGTCGGCCGCGGTAGCAGCGGCTTGGCAACCAGTGAGGGCCAGGGCGGCGAGGCCGAGCAGGCTCACGGGAACGAGTGCAGGGTGGCGCATGAGGCGGACCTTTCAAAGCGGTGCGAGTGCCCTCGATTTCGAGAACACCATTACTCAAACACCGGAAAGTGACAGCGAATTACGAGACTGCCGTACTCGTTAGGAAACTTGGAATGAACGATTAGTAGCCACCCCGCCAGGCAGCACTGCGATCGGCTCAATCCTGCGCCGGGGAACTACTGATGCTTGGCGATAGCTTCGGCCAGCTCGTCGAATCCGAGCCGGCGCGCATTCTCCAGGGCGGTGCGCCCCTGCGGGTCGGTGATCCCCGGATCCGCCCCGGCGGCCAGCAGCAGCCTGGCGACCTCTTGCTGGTTTGGCCCTCCATCGCCAAGCAGGACGGCCTCTTGCAACGCGGTCCATCCGGGATTGTTCACATGGTCAAGCGGAACACCAGCCTCGATGAGCATCTTCACGGTCTCCACATGGCCGTGCTCGCTGGCGGGGATGAGCGCCGTTCCGCCGTAGCGGTTCAAGCTCTCCACGTCCGCGCCGCGCTCCAGCGTGAGCTCAAGGATCTCGTTGAAGCCTTCGGCCCCGGCATAGAGGAACGCCGAATCCTGGAGCGAATCCTTGGCATTCACATCCCCGCCGGCGGCGATCAGTTCCCGGACCTGTTCCACGTCATTGGCTTTGGCCGCGCGTACCAAGCGCTGGTCCAGTTCCGCCTGCGCTTGGGCGGACAGACCGGATTCCGGCACGGCAGTTTCCGGTGCCACCGAGGCAACCGAGGACGGTGCAACGGAGGCAGGTGCCGGAGTTTGCGTTTCTGATTCGGCCGCTGCGCACCCGGCCAGGACGAACGCCGTGGCAAGGCACAGAAGACCCAGGGCCGGGCCGCGTCGCGCAGCCCAGCCCCCGGGAGGAATCGTGACGCTCATCGTTGTTCGCGCACGGTTCTCAGATGGCATTGAGTAGCGCTTCCAACTTGGATCGGCCTGCCGAGCGTTCACGGATGTAAATCGAGTCCATCAAATCAACGGCGATTGCCGCGACCGGTACCTTGCCGCCTTCCAGAGGTTGCACGAAGCCGAGTTCCCTGATCAGGATGTCGCCGACAGGGTCTTCCCGCAATCCCAGTTTCCTTGCATGCATCCCGGCGAAGCCGGCCTTTGCATAGCCTTCCAGCATGCCCGCTCCTGCGGCGAGTCCGAAGGCATTGGCCAATACGGGATCTTCCAAGGCCCCTGCGCCGGTGACTGCCAAGGCCTGAGAGAGTTTCTGTTTCACCGATTCGCCACCCCGATAGCGGTGTACAACAGCTCGATTGCGTGCCAGCTGATGGACCTCTGCTGCCGAGAGGACCGCCAGTCTTTGGCGCAACCTCCACAGCTCGCTCGCTGACAGCCAAGTGGCCTCAGCGCCCGACAGGATGGCCAAGGCCGCCCACGCGGTACGCTGCGTCCAGAGACGTCCCGAACGCTTGCCGTCCCGATGCGCCCGGTGCACCGAGTCTGTATCAATCAGAATCGCGCGTCCAGCGACACCGGCTTGCTCCAACCGGCCGGTTTTCAGCATTTTCCGAACCGCTTCGGAACTGACTCCGAGAAGCTTCGCTGTTTCGGTGGTTGTCATCATGCTCATGACACAATAGTAACGATAAGCCAACCATTGTGACAACAATGAGGTGTGCGCGGCTGTACTGCGCGGCCTTTAGCCGCGTGGACCTCCAGGCCCAGAGTCCCGCCCCGCCACACCTGATCCAGCTGGATCTAACCGGCTTTGGTCTACCGCTCATCACCTTAGCCTGATCTGAGGCCAGCCAGGTCACGACCTTACTGCTGGACCCGCTGCGGCTTGCCCACGATGCCTCGATAGCTTTCGAGGCCGGCTCACTTCCCTCAAGGCTTCATGCACAGCCTGAAAAGCACCGTATTAACTTAAGGGGTTGGATATGCCATCAACCCAGTCCCATATTGACTATCCGACCGGATGCTCGGGCAAGCACCATAAACCTTGGCATCAAGTGCGCAACGGCACCACGGCCACTTCGTGCAGAAATCTGCAGAATCACAGGTGCTCCGGCCCCGCTTCGTCCCCCTGTTGGCCGGTGCCCGGCCCCTCATGCGGATACAAATCCGCTCCGGTGCGGTCCTTCAGCGTCAGCGTCGCGAGCAGCGAAGCGCCCACCCAGATGAACAGGTAGGTGGAGACCGCCACGGTGGTATCGAACTTGCCCACCAGCGCTGCGGCAATGGTCGGGGCGAACGCGCCACCGACTACCGAGCCCAGGGCGTAGCTGATCGAGGAACCGCTCAGGCGGATGCGGGCCGGGAACAGCTCGGCATACAGCGCCGGCAACGGGCCGTAGGAGAATCCCATGAAGGCGCCGAAGACCACCAGGGACACGGTGACCCAGGCCAGGTTCCGGGTTTCGATGAGCAGGAACAGCGGGAAGAGCCAGGCCAGCAGGAGCACCCAGCCGATGATGAACATCTTCTTGCGTCCAATGCGGTCCGAGACCACTCCGCCGATCCAGGTGGAGATCAGCCAGGCCAACGAGCCGATGGTGATGATGTTCAGGATGTCGCCAGCCTGCAGCTCCAGCTTGTTCGTCGCGTAGCCCAGGATGAAGCCACCGGTGAGCATGTAGCCGGCGGTGTTGTTGCCCATGAATACCAGCGTCGCCTGGATGACCTTCTTGGGGTGCTTGCTGAACAGCGTGGACAGCGGGGCGGACTCGGTCTGCTTGGTCTTGGCCATTTCCTCGAAGACCGGGGATTCCTCCACCCGGCGGCGGATGTAGTAGCCGATGAGGATCAGCACGAAGCTGAGCAGGAACGGGATACGCCAGCCCCAGGCCATGAACTGCTCGGGGGAAACCACGGCCGCAATAATGGCGCTGACTGCAGAGGCCAGCAGCATGCCGGCCGGGACGCCGAGCTGCGGGAAGGCACCGAATTTGCCGCGTGCATGATCCGGCGCGTGCTCCACTGCCATCAGCGCCGCACCGCCCCACTCGCCGCCGGCGGAGAAGCCCTGGACGATGCGCAGGAAGATCAGGAGAATCGGCGCCCAGATGCCGATGCTCGCATAGGTGGGCAACAGGCCCACCAGCGTGGTGCCGACGCCCATCAGGACCAGGGTGATGATCAGCACCGCTCGGCGGCCGTACTTGTCGCCCACCCGGCCCATCACGATTGCGCCCAACGGGCGGAAGAGGAAGCTGATGCCGACGGTGGCGAAGGCGATGATGGAGCCCAGCGACCCTTCGGCGGGAGTGAAGAATTGCGGGGCCAGGACCAGTGCCGCCGCGTTGGCGTAGATGAAGTAGTCGTACCACTCCACGGTGGTGCCCACCATGGTCGCTCCCGCGACGCGTTTCTGCTCCTTGGTCATGCGCCCGGGTACTGCAGCTGGAATGCTCATGATTCCCCCTCGAAGTAGCGAGTGTCCAGGAAGCACTTCCCGCTCCACCAATTGACGCTGCTTTCCGTCCGCGCAGGATCAGCTCCGTTGCCACGATGGTAGGCCGGTATCCACAACTCAACAAGGGCTTCGAGAAATGCAAAGCCGGGCGTGGGCGCAGCCTCGCGCCCAGTTGCCCGTTCGCAATGCCCGGACTTGCCCTGAGCCGGGCGGTTCTGCGGTTCCATAGGCCGCTTTTCTCCTGCCCGGGGCCGACGTTCACAGCAAGCGCCAAGACCATTGCCATTGAAGTACAAGCCTCCTGCAGGCAGCGGCAGAATGTGCGATTCTCATATCATCGCGGTTCGGTGCGCACCGCGGAACCAAAGGCCACCACATGTCACGCCCGCATCGAGGCGCAGCAACAGCAGGCCGGCCCGAAGGCCAGCCGAACTGCCTTTTCCGGATTGATTCCGGAGCCTAATGCAAAAGGAGATCAGTCGCATGACCAGCGCAGAACAGCTCCACGAACTAAGCCTCATTGGCGCTATCGTCATTGGCCCCGATGGCCAGAAGATCGGCAAGTTCGGCCAGATATTCATTGATGAGCGCAGCGGAGAACCGGCATGGGCCACCGTGTACACCGGCCTTTTCGGGCACTTGGAGAGTTTCATTCCGCTGAGCCGGTCGGTCATTGCTGGCGATACCCTGCAAGTGCCCTACGACAAGCAGACCGTCAAGGATGCGCCGAATATTGATCCGGAAGGCCAGCTGTCGCCGAGCCAGGAGCAGGAGCTCTACCACTACTACAGCCTTTCCTACGATGAAGCGGACCAGGCCGCCGTGCAGCCAGGCGTGCATGGTGCCGAGGCGCGCGCCGAATATTCCCGGGAAAATGCGCACGACCCGCGCAGCGCCGGAAAGCATGAATCCGCAGCTGCTCCAGGCGAGAGCACCCCAGCCCGCAAACCGCGCCTGCGCAAGCATGTTGCATCGCCTGATTCTGGCAAGCCGGCTGATGCCAGCAGCAGCGGGGAATCGGTGGCAGGAGATGAACCGAGCACCGAGAAGGAGCGCCTGCGGGCCCAGCTGCGCAAGGAGCAGGCGCAGACCGACGGCTTGAGCGGCGGCCGGCAAACCCGCTAGGCGCAGCATTGAAGGCACTGATCCATCCAGCGTGCTCGCTGGATGGATCGGTGCCTTTATTTTTCGGGTGATGATCTCAGATGCCGCCCGGAGCCAGCACTATGTCGAAGCGTGCCCCGCCCAATGTTTTCTGTCCCCGCATTCCCAAGCCGGATCCGAACCTGATGCAGCATACGCCGGCGGCGCACAACCCCTTCGAGGATACCGGCCCGCAGGCTGAAGCTTCCGGTGTCCGGCCGCCAAGTTCCCGGCAGGACACCACTTGGTGTTTCCCGGAGTGCGGGTCAGGGCACGGGCAACCGGGGAATAACCGCTTGGCTCACCGGCCGGCAGCAGCGGCGCGAACTGGCTGAGTATCTCCTGACAACCATGTTGCCGTGGTGCGCAGGCCAATTATGGTGGCCTCATGGACCCCGGGCTTTGCCCAGAATCAGGACGGTATTTTCATTTCACTTCGAGGTTCACCATGAATTCCCAGCAATTTGCCGAATCCTATCGCCGGCTCAGTGCCCAGGTGCACGACGCAGGGCTGGCTCGCCGGCGATACCTGTATTTTGCGACGCAGATTATCGGCTGGATCCTGGCGTTGGCGGCCTTGCTGGTGACAGTCGGGCTGCTGGGCAATTCATGGTGGCAGCTGCTTCCCGCGGTGCTGATCGGTCTGGTGATGGCCCAGCTGGGTTTCCTGTCCCACGAGGCGGCCCACCGGACGATCTTCGCCTCGCGGACATCCAATGAATGGACATCCCGCTGCATCTCGGGGCTGCTGATGGGCCTGAGCTACAACTGGTGGATGGCCAAGCACAATTCCCACCACGGCAATCCGAACAAGGAAAGCGTGGACCCCGATGTCGACTCCACGGTGCTCGTGCTCACCCCGGATGCCAAAGCCAGGCGGAAGGGAATTGCCGCCAGGATCTCGCGCATGCAAGGCTGGTTCTTCATCCCGCTGCTCTGCCTGGAAGGGCTGAACTTGCATGTCGCCTCGGTGCGGATGCTGCTCTCCGCACCCGAGCTGAAGCACCGGATCATCGAATTGCTGATGATCGCGGTGCGGCACAGCGCCTATGCGGTGTTCTTGTGGACCGTGATGTCTCCGGGAAAGGCCGTGGCGTTTCTCGGTGTGCAGATCGGGGTATTCGGAATCATGCTCGGCGGGGCCTTCGCACTGAACCATATTGGCCGGCCCACTGTTCCGGCGGACGTGCATCTGGATTTCCTGCGCCGCCAGGTGGTCATGTCCCGCAATATCACCGACGGTCCTTGGGTGCGCTTCTTGATGGGCGGTTTGCAATACCAGATCGAGCACCACCTGTTCCCGGTAGTCCCCCGTCCGAATCTTCCCCACGTGCAGGAGATCGTCCGCAAGCGCTGCGCGGAGCTGGGCATCGACTACACCGAGCAGAGCCTGCGCGAGGCTTTCGTCCACGTCGTTTCCTACCTGAACCAGGTAGGTTCCAAGGGACAGGATCCCTACGCTTGCCCGATGGTCCGCAGGTACCGCGGTTGAACCGCGGGCGCTTTGCAGGACAGGGGCATGGAGTCCAAGGAGGAACAATGAAAGTCACCGTGCACCAGGCCATGTGCGTCGCCTCGGGCAACTGCGGATTAGTGGCGCCCCGCGTTTTCCAAAACCGCCAGGAGAACGGCGGATTCGTCGAGCTGCTGCAGGCAGATCCGGATGGAGCTGACCTCGAAGCGGCCCAGGAGGCCGAGTATCTCTGCCCCTCCGGGACCATCCAGGTCGGCAAGCATCGGATACCGGCACGGAAAAGTGGTGACGGCATCCCCGGCAAGGCGCCCTAGTTCCCATGCTTCCGGGAGCAGCACCTGGACGCACCCCAAAACCTGGCGATGCCTGCGTTCGGCATTAGACCCGCGAACCCCCCGAACTGTAGACTGGAAGCATGGCTCTAGTCGTTTCAACGCATGCGCAGCGGCTTCTCGCTGCCGTTTTCCCCAAGGGGAAACTGCTGACCAAACGAGCCAGCGGCACCAACGGGTGGCTGAGTTCCTGGGGAACCAACGCCCACGGCGAGATCGCCGGCTGCCCACCACCGCGCCACTAGTTGCGCGGCCCCACTTCCTGATCTTTCTCCAGTGGATTCCGCGCGCCCTCGTGCCCTTTTTCCCGGATCCCAGAAAGACCCGTTACTTTGCCATACCCTTCAACTGGCGTATCCCGCCAAGCACCCCACGCCATCTGGCGCGGAATCCACCAAACCCTCAAGCAGGACTCGGTAGGCGGACTGCTGCTGCTCTGCGCGACCCTCGCCGCCCTAGTCCTGGCCAATTCCCCGGCTGCGCCCTGGTACGAGAACCTTCGCGATTTCCGCTTCGGCCCCGAGGTCCTGCACCTGAACCTCTCGGTCGGCACCTGGGCCGCAGATGGCTTGCTCGCCATTTTCTTCTTTGTCGTCGGCCTGGAGCTCAAGGAGGAATTCGTTGTCGGCAAATTGCGCAATCCCCGCACGGCGATCGTTCCGGTGGCCGCGGCCGTGGGCGGCGTGGCCCTGCCAGCATTGTTCTACCTCCTTGTCATCTCCGCTTCAGGCAGCTCCGCAATCAATGGCTGGGCGATTCCAGCGGCCACCGATATCGCCTTCGCGATCGCGGTCATCGCGGTTGTAGGCAAGTTCCTGCCCCCAGCCCTGCGCACATTCCTGCTCACGCTGGCGGTGGTCGATGACCTGCTGGCCATTTCCATCATCGCCATCTTCTACACCGAGGATCTGTCCTGGCTGCCGCTGGCACTCGCGCTGCTTCCGCTAGCCGCGTTTGCGCTCGCCGTGCAGCGCGGAGTCCGTGCCTGGTGGATCCTCATCCCGCTCGGGGTGGCCGTTTGGGCATTGGTGCATGCCTCGGGAATCCATGCCACGGTGGCCGGCGTGCTGCTGGGCTTCATGGTTCCGGTGGTTGCTACCCAGCGCGCCCATGTCCATGCCGGAACCACCGAGCAGGGCGAAGCGATCCACGAGGGCCTGGCCGCCCATTTTGCGGACCGCTGGTCCGTTCCCTCAGCGATCATCGCCATTCCGGTATTCGCCTTCTTCGCTGCCGGAGTTCCGGTCGGCGGCCTGGCCGGGCTGGGAGAATCGCTGGCCAGCCCGGTCACGCTGGGCATCATCGCCGGGCTGGTCCTGGGCAAGTCGATTGGCATCACCAGCGCCACCTTCCTGGTCACCAGAATCCCCGGAATCAGGCTGGATAGCAGCATCAAATGGCCGGATGTGCTGGGGCTGTCCTTCGTCGCGGGCATCGGCTTCACCGTCTCCCTGCTGGTCGGCGAGCTGGCCTTCGGCCAAGGCGGAGAAGAAGCCCAGTACGTGAAGGTCGGGGTGCTGTGCGGTTCGCTGCTCGCCGCATTCATCGGGGCAATACTCCTCGGGGCGCGTAATCGCGCGTACCGGGCGGCCGCCAAGGCCTCTGCGTAGCAATCCGCGCTGCATCCGCTCCTCGGCCGGATGCAGCGCGGCGGCGCGCCGGAATCAGGAGCGCGCAGAAATCGAATCGATGGCTTCGCGGGCGTCTTCGGCCAGCTGCTGCGGCATGGGCGCGCTCTTGGCCGAGTCGGCCGCGGTCTTCTGCCCCTGGCCGCTGACTACATACTGCCCGAAGGTCTTGACCAGTTCCACCGTCTGCGGATCCTCGTAGCCGCTGCAGAACAGCAGGTAGGAAACCAGCACCATCGGGTAGGCGCCTTCAGCGGTGGTCTTCCGGTCAAGCTCCAGGGCGATGTCGTGCTCCCCGGGACCCTCCACGCGCTCGGATTCGGCCACGGCCTTGGCCGCGGATTCCCCGCTGACTGCCACGAATTCCTCTCCGACCTTCAGCTTCACCTTGCCCAGCGACTGGTCCACCAGGGAATCATCGGCGTAGGTTACCGCGCCCACAGCGCGGGTCACGGTGGTCACCACACCCGCATTGCCCTGGGCCTTCTCCAGGCCGGTGGCATCCGGCCAGCCGCCATCTGGCTCGTGGGTCCATGCTTCGGGGACCACGCTGTGCAGGTATTCGGTGAAGTTCTCCGTGGTGCCCGAGTCATCGGCACGGGCCACTGCAGTGACCGGGATGTCGGGAAGTTCCACCTGGGGATTCAGCTTGGCGATGGCCGGGTCCTGCCAGGAGCGGATCTCTCCGGAGAAGATCCTGGCGATCGTTTGGGCATCCATATTCAATTCCTTGATGCCTGGCAGGTTGAAGGCGATGCTGATCGGGGAAATATACGCCGGGATATTGATTGCTCCCTGCGGGCCGCAGGTCTCGATGGAGCGCTGGACTTCCTCGTCCTTCAGGTAGGCATCGGATCCGGCGAATTCGGTGCCGCCAGCCAGCAGCCCGGCGCGTCCGGCGCCGGAGCCCACCGAGGCGTACTGCACCTGGACCTTGGGGTGCATCGTGGAGAATTCGGTGGTCCAGGCGTTCATGGCGGAGTTCTGCGCGGTGGATCCTCCGCCGGTCAGCGTGCCTTCCAGGCTTGAGGTATTCGATTCGGCGGCCTTGCGCTGCTCTTCTCCCAGCGGGTAGTCCGAGCCGCAACCGGACAGCAATAGGGCCAGCCCCAGGCTGGACACTGCAACTAATCCTGCGGGGCGGGCAACGGCATGGCGGGCAAATCGGGTGGGGCGCACAGCAGCTCCTGGGTCATCGGGGCGGTTTTCAAATGATTCGCAAACTCCAGTCAAACATCATCGGAACATTTTCCAGCTTCTTGGACCCTTGGTTACATCCGCGTGCCGGTTCCGCCTGCGATTTCCGGGGCAGCTGATTTGCCCTGCCGCAAAAACTTAAGTGATAATGATTCTCATTATGAATGATGAAGAGTCCGGGCCTGCCCGCCGGCACCCCGCCCAGCTGCCGCCCAGCCCGGTCTTCCGCCTGCGCAATGCACGCCTCGGGCTGCCCGGCGCCACCAGCCCGCTGCTCGACGTCGAGGAGTTCACGCTTCTTCCCGGCGAGCGCGTGGTCATCACCGGCCCCTCGGGCGCAGGAAAGTCGCTGTTGCTTTCCATGGTCACCGGGCGCTGGGCACTAGGACTGGAATTCACCGGAACCCGCACCCCCGGCTCGCCGCGCATCGGCTACATTCCGCAGCGCGGCCAGGATGCCCTGCATCCGCTGCTGCCGCTGGGACGCCAGCTGCGCAAGGCCACCGGCGCCAGCGCTCAGCAGGTCCGCGACACCCTTCAAGCCGCTGGACTGAGCGATCCGCAGTTGCTCGCAAGGCGCCCCGCAGAACTCTCCGGTGGGCAAGCGCAGCGCGCTGCAATAGCCTTGGCTGTGCTCAGCCAGGCCCCGGTGATCCTTGCCGATGAACCGACCAGCGCCCTGGACCACCACTCCCGCGACCTCATCCTGGAGTTGCTGGGCAATGTCCTGGGCCAACGGCAGACCCTGGTGCTGGTCACCCATGACCCGGCCGCGGCCCAGGCGCTGGCCACCCGGCATCTGGTACTGGACTCCGGGAAGATCGCCAGCACCACCGCACCCCGCCTGGAACGAGTACCCGCTTGAGCATCCCCGCATTGGAAGTATCCGCGCTCAGCGCACTGCGCGGGCACGGGGCCGCCCGCCGGCTGGTCCTGGAGCCCGTTGCGTTCGCGCTGGCCCAAGGCGAATCCGTGGCCATCACCGGGCCATCCGGAGCCGGCAAATCCACCCTGGCCGACATCGTGCTGGGCCTGGGGCTGCCGGACTCCGGAGAAATCCGGGTGCTGGGCCAGCACTGGAGCGCACCGAAGCGCAACCACGCGCCAGCACGCCGCCGGCTGGTCCAGGGCGTCCCGCAGGATCCCGCCGCCGCCTTCGTGCCGCGCTGGAGCATTCGCACCGCGCTGGAGCAGGCCATCAACCGGCTGGTTCCCTCCGCCGGCACCGAAGCGCTGATCGCGCGGGCCGCCGAGCTGGCGCAATTCGACGCGGCACTGCTGGATCGGCGCCCGCACCAGCTCTCCGGAGGGCAGCTGCAGCGGGCCGCGCTGGCCCGCGCCGTGGCGGTGAAGCCTACCGTGCTCGTGGCGGACGAGCCGACCAGCGCCCTGGACCCGGGCACCGCCCAGGCCGTCGCCGGCCAGCTGTTCTCCACCGCCGCCAACTCGGGCATTGCCCTGCTGCTGATCACCCACGACCCGCAGCTGGCTGCGCAATGCTCGCGCACCATCACCATTTCACCACCCGCCCGATAACCCGCCCATCAGCTGATCACCCATCATCCAAGGACCTCGCACCCATGAATCGACCCCGCCCCAAGACCCTGGCACTGCTCACCATCCCGCTGGCCGGCGCACTGGCCCTCAGCGGCTGCTTCTCCGCGGCCGCCGAGCAGTCCGGAAGCGCCGACCGCATCTCCGTGGCCCATATGCAGCCACCCCGCTCCGGACTCAGCCCGCTCAGCGACGACGCATTCAAGCTCTCGCGCTGGTCCACCGCCGAAACCCTGGTCAACCTCGACGAGTCCGGGGACGCGCAACCTGCTTTGGCTACCGGCTGGGATCGAAGCGGCGAACTGGTCTGGGACTTCGAGATCCGCGAAGGAGTCAGCTTCCACAATGGGCAGCCGCTGACCGCCGACACCGTGGCGAACTCCCTGCAGCGGGCCATCGATTCCACCCCGGTGCCGCGCATCCTGAACGGAACGGCGCTGAAGGTCGCGGTGCGCGGCGAGCACGGACTGCGGATCACCACCGCGGATCCCGACCCGCTGCTGCCCCAGCGGCTCTCCAGCCCGCAGCTGTCCATCTTCGATACGGCGGCCTACACCGCCAACGGAGTGGACCCGGCAGGCCACGGTACCGGCCCATTCCAGATCGTGGACGTGGACGGGATCTCCGGGGCCACCCTGGACCGCTATGAGGGCTATTGGGGCGAAAAGGCCGCAGCCGCGGGCATCGACGTGAAGTTCGTGCCCGATGGCACCGCCCGCGCCGCCGCGCTGCGCACCGGGGAAGCAGATGTCATCGAGGCGATCCCAGCCGGGCAGGCCGCCTCGGTGGACCAGCAGCTGCTCACCGAAGTGCCGATGCCGCGCACCAACACGCTGTACCTGAACACCGAGAAGGGCCCGTTCGCCGACCCGGCGGTGCGCGCCGCGGCCCGCGAAGCCATCGACCGGGCGGCCATCGTGGAATCGGTGTACGAGAACCGCGCAGATATAGCCGAGGGGCTGCTCGGCCCGGCACTGCCCTACGCCGCCGGGCTGCGCGATTCGGAGCAATACCGGCAGCTGCTGGCCCAGCGCGCCGAGCCAGCCAAGGTCAAGGACGTGGAAATCACCCTGGGCACCTTCACCGACCGCGCCGAACTGCCAGAAGTCTCGGTGATCCTGGAACAGCAGCTGGAAGCGGCCGGCTTCATCGTGAAGCAGGATGTGCGCGAATACCAGTACATCGAGGCCGACGCGCTGGACGGGGCCTTCGATGCCTTCATCCTCTCCCGCGCCACCGTGCTGGATTCCGGGGACCCGGTCGCCTACTTCGCCTCGGACTTCACCTGCGAAGGCGGCTTCGCCATCGCCCAGCTCTGCGACAAGGACGTGGACCAGGCGATCGCCCGTGCCTCGGAAACCGAAGCCGGGGCGCAGCGCCAGCAGCAGATCATGCTCGCCGAGGCCCGGATCCTGGGCACCGATGCAGCCATCGCGCTGCTGCATGAACGCGTGATCCAGGGCGAGGGGCCAACCGTGCAAAACGCCGCGCAGGATCCGCGCGAACGCGAGCTGATCACCGCGCAGACCAGCCTGGGCAGCGAGTAGGGGCCGCAACGCCGATGAACTGGTTCTCCATGAAGGCACGGCAGATCTCCTGGCCGTCCTTCGCATCCTGCCTGCTCAGCGCGCTGGCGCTGCTGCTGGTGGCCGGCGCCCTGCCCTGGCTTTCACGCACCGATCCGGCCGCCGCGGTGCTCCGCGCACGCTACGCCGAGCTGGAACCCACCGAGCAGGCACTGGCCGCCGTGCGCGCGCAGCTGGGCCTGGACCAGGGCCCGCTGGCCACCAGCTTGCACTGGTGGTCCGGGGTGCTGCACGGGGATCTGGGCATCTCCTGGGTCAGCGGGGCAGAAATCGCTGACGGCGTCTGGCGCGCCCTGTCGGTCTCCGCCACGCTCACCGCCTTCGCCACCATCATCGCGCTGGCCGTGGCCTTCGCCCTGGTGCTGCCCGCCGCGCTGCGCGTGCTGCGCAATAAGCAGCATTCCGGGTCCGGGCCGCTGGGCGTGGCACTAACCGCCTTGCCCGAATTCCTGCTGGCCAGCTTGCTGCTGGTGCTGGTGGCGGTGCAGCTGCAATGGCTTCCACCCTACGGGTGGACCGGGCTGGACACCGCGATCCTGCCCGCACTGGCCCTGGGTGTCCCGGCCGGCGGATTGCTGGGCCGGCTGCTGGCCGATGCCATTTCCTCGGTGGCCGCCGAACGCTGGGCCGGGATCTGGCATCTGGCCGGGGCTCCGGCGCCGGTAATCCTCTCGGGGGTGCTGCGCCGGGCAGCCGCCGCGGTCATCGACCAGCTCGGCTTGGTATTCATCGGATTGCTCGGCGGCGCGGTGGCCGTGGAGCAGGTCTTCGCCGTTCCGGGGCTCGGCCGCTACCTGCTCGGGGCGGCCAATGCGCAGGATATTCCCGCATTGCAGGCCGGCCTGCTGCTGATGGCGGCATCGGCGCTGCTGATCGGGATGCTCACCGCAGCGGCCCGGCGCGCACTGCGCGGCGGAACACTTCCCGCCGGGTCGCTGCCGGCCCCGCCCGAGGCGCGCGGCAACGGCAGGATCCAGCGCTGGACCGCGGCCATCACCTGCGCCGCGCTGCTGGCCATCCTGGCTTTCGGCCTGCCGCGCGACCCCTACTCCATCACCTTCCAGCGGCTGCAAGCCCCGGGGGCAGGACTGCCGTTCGGCGCGGATTCCAGCGGACGGGATCTGCTGGCCCGCGTGGCCCACGGAACACTGGGCACGGTGGGCCCGGCACTGCTGATCGTGGCCTGCGCAATCCTGATCGGCCTGCTGCTAGCGGCAGCAGGCGAGATCTCGCGCGGACCGGCGGTGATTGCCAATGCGACTCCGCCGATTCTGGCCGGGGTGATCATCGCGGCCCTGCTGGGCCCGTCGGTGGGCGGTGCGGCACTGGCCGTGCTCTGGGTGAGCTGGCCGCCGCTGGCCACGCATGCCTCATCGCTGCTCGATGAGGCCCGGGCCATGCCGCATATCCGCTGGCTTCCGCTCTCGGGGGTGCCTCGCGGAAGGATCTGGATCCAGCATCTGCTGCCCGCGGTGCTTCCTGCCCTGCTGAGGCACGGGATGCTGCGGCTGCCCGGGGTGGCGCTGGCCTTGGCCGCCCTCGGGTTCCTCGGGCTCGGCGCGCAGCCGCCCACCCCGGAGTGGGGGCTGCTGCTGGCCGAGGGCATCGGCTATGTCGAGCGGGCTCCGTGGACAGCCATCGCCCCGGCCGCCGCACTGGTGCTGACATCCGTCTGCGCGGTGGCACTCGCCGGGATCCCGGTGCCGCAGCGTGCCGGTACCCGAAGCACGGCAGCGCAGCAGGATTCGGCCGCCGGGAACACTCCGGTGCCGGTGAGCTGAAAGCGGGCCCTGCCCGGCCGTGAAGAGAAGAAATGGAGCCTGGGGCAACGCGGAATATTCCGCATTGCCCCAGGCTCCATTGGGTTTTCCGGGGCTATCGACTCATCGCCAAGCTGGCCTAGTGGGCGGCCATTTCGCTGTTTCCGTGCAGCGTTCCGGTGGGCAAGCCCAGGCTCACCGGTTGCAGCGCGCTGCAGCAGTTGGCAGTTTCGGCAGGCTCGGTTCCGCAGGTGGTCTCGCTGGCCGCCGGGGCATCGCAGGAGCCGCCCAGATCCGTGGAGCAGACCCCGGTTTCCGGCAAATCCAGCTCAACCCGCCCTGCCGCATCGGCATCGCCGGACAAGGCGGCGGTAATGGAGCGCACCTGCTCATAGCCGGTAGCCATCAAGAAGGTTGGCGCACGCCCATAGCTCTTCATGCCAACGATGTAGAAGTTCTTTTCCGGGTGCTCCAATTCCTTCTCTCCATGCGCGCTGACCGTTCCGCAGCTGTGGAATTCCGGGTCGATCAACGGCCCCAGCTGGCGCGGGGCTTCAACGCATTCATCCAGATCCAGGCGCAGCTCGGAAAGCATCTGCAGGTCCGGGCGGAAACCGGTGGCAGCGATAATGCGGTCAACGCCCAGCTCGCGTCCATCAGCCAGTGACACGGATAGCTGCTCCCCGGCGCTCATCGAAGCGACGGACACGTTTTCCAGCAGTTCCACATTGCCGTTCTCAACCAGCCGGCGCAGGGACGTGCCCAGCTGGCCCCGGGCTGGAAGCTGGTCAGCAGCTCCCCCGCCGTACAGCCGGATCGGGTTGGCAGCCCCGCGCAATCCCCACTGGATCCGGGTGTCCGGGTACTGCTTCTGCAACCGTCCCAGGGCAATGATGGTGTTCGCCGCCGAATGCCCGGCGCCAAGGACCAGCAATTTCTTGCCTGCAAGCTCTTGCTCATCGGCGCCCAGCGGATCCGGGAGCCCCGAGGCGATGAAGCCCTTCTCGCGCGCTTCGGCTTCGCCGATCGCCTCGATGCCGGCCCGGCCCACCGGGCTGGGCTGGTTCCAGGTGCCGCTGGCATCAACCACGGCACGGCCGAGGATATCCACCAGGCCTCCAGGGGTTTCGGTGCGCACCAGGAACGGTGCGTCTTCGCGGTGCGCGGTGCGGGCCTTGTCGGCACCGCGGCCGTCGGCCAGCACGCGGCTGATCTTCACCACGCGGTTGCCGTAGCGGATGCGCGGTGCCAGTTCCGGGTGGGCGGCCAGCGGCTGGAGGTAGTCGCTGACCAGTTCCCCGCCGGTGGGCAGCTTGGTGATCCGCGGTGCTTCCCAGTCGCCGGCATATCCTTCGCTGGGGGTTTCCAGCAACCGGCGGGCGGCGGCATCAATGTTGAATCGCCACGGGGAGAACAACTTGATGTGGGCCCACTGCGAAATCGCGGCGCCTGCGCTGGCTCCTGCTTCCAGGACGAGCACTTCCTGCCCGCGTTCGCGCAGGTGGGCTGCGGTGGCAAGGCCGATGGGGCCAGCACCGATAACGATGACTGGAAGGTGCTCATGCATGGGTTTCTCCTTGGCTGCTGGAATTCTCGAAGCGGGCTGCGCCTAGCTGGCTGGCAGCAATTCGGCGATGAGGTTCTCGATCCGGGCACGGATTTCATCGCGGATTGGGCGCACGCCTTCTACGCCCTGGCCTGCGGGGTCTTCCAGCTTCCAGTCTTCGTAGCGCTTGCCCGGGAAGAATGGGCAGGCATCTCCGCAGCCCATGGTGATTACCACATCGGAGTCCTGCACGGCTTCGGTGGTCAGCACCTTGGGGATTTCCGCGGACATGTCGATGCCGACTTCTGCCATGGCTTCAACGGCGGACGGGTTGACCGATTCGGCAGGGGCGGAACCGGCCGAGCGGACCTCGATCCGCCCTTCGGACAGGTGGGAGAGGAAGGCGGCGGCCATCTGGGATCGTCCTGCGTTGTGCACGCAGACGAAGAGGACCGAAGGCTTTTCGATAGCAGTCATGAGTGTTTTCCTTAGGCAGAAGTAGCGGGAGCCTTGGCAGCTGGGAAGAATTTCCGGGACCACAGGGCCACGTAGACCAGGGCGACGAGGATTGGCACCTCGATCAGCGGGCCGACCACGCCGGCCAGGGCCTGGCCGCTGGTGGCGCCGAAGGTGGCGATGGCTACCGCGATGGCCAGCTCGAAGTTGTTGCCGGCTGCGGTGAAGGCCAGGGTGGTGGTGCGCGGGTAGCCCAGCTTCAGCCAGTGCCCGATGAGCATTCCGGCGCCGAAGACCACCACGAAGTAGGTCAGCAGCGGGATGGCCATGCGCAGCACGTCCAGGGGCTTGGAGATGATGTTATCGCCCTGCAGCGCGAAGAGCAGCACGATGGTGAACAGCAATCCGTACAGTGCCCACGGACCGATTTTCGGCAGGAATCTGCCCTCGTACCAGTCGCGGCCCTTGGCCTTTTCGCCCAGGGTGCGGGTCAGGTAGCCGGCCACCAGCGGGATGCCCAGGAAGACCAGCACCGAAGCGGTGATCGCGGCAATGGAGAATTCGGCACTAGTGGTTTCCAAGCCCAGCCAGGATGGCAGCAGCTGCAGGTAAAACCAGCCCAGGGCGCCGAAGGCGATGACCTGGAACACGGAGTTGATGGCCACCAGCACGGCGGCCGCTTCGCGGTCCCCGCAGGCCAGGTCATTCCAGATGAACACCATGGCGATGCAGCGGGCCAGCCCCACGATGATCAGCCCCGTGCGGTATTCGGGCAGGTCGGCCAGGAAGATCCAGGCCAGGGCGAACATGAATGCCGGGGCGAGGACCCAGTTGATCACCAGGGAGGTGATCATCAGCTTCTTATCGGCCAGCACGCGGCCGGTTTCGTTGTAGCGCACCTTGGCCAGCACCGGATACATCATGACCAGCAGGCCGATGGCGATGGGCACCGAGACCCCGGCCACGGTGAAGCGGTCCAGCAATGCACCCAGCTGCGGGAAGATGCGGCCCAGCCCCAGGCCGACGGCCATGGCCAGCAGGATCCACAGGGCCAGGTAGCGGTCCAGGAAGGAAAGTTTTGCCGCCACGGGGGCAGTGTCTAGCGCAGGCGCGGGTGCCACTGAATCATCACTCCAAGAATAGACATCGACGATTATCGATGTTTTGAGTATGATGAAACATATCGACGTTTGTCAATCTCTGGCGTCAGCCAAGAAAAGAGCCGAGGTCCGTGAGCACAGCCACCGTGAACCCTGCCGGCGGGAATTCCGCCGCGCCAGCAGCCGATGCCTGCTGCGCGCCATCGCAGGGAGAGGCAATCCTGAAGGCCGAGGAAGCCGAAGCACTGGCACTGCGCTTCAAGGCGCTGAGCGATCCCAACCGCCTGCGCATCCTGTCCATTGTCTCCACCAGCGAGGCGGCCGAGACGTGCGTCTGCGACCTGTCCGAGCCGCTGGGCCTCAAGCAGCCTACCGTCTCCCACCACCTGAAAATCCTGGTGGATGCCGGGATCCTGCACCGCGAAAAGCGCGGAGTATGGGCCTACTTCTCCGTGGTCCCCGGCGCCCTGGAATCCCTGGGCTCCAGCCTGGCACCCAAGGGCTAGGCCGCAGACCCACCTGGGCAGGGCGCTACCTAGAGCCTGAGCTCATACAGGACGGTATCCAGCCATTGCCCCGCCACTGCCCCTCGGGCACCCCGGGCAATCCGCTCGCGCCGGCCAACCTCGCGGAACCCTGCCTTGGCATGCAGCGCCCTGCTGGCTTCGTTGCCGGCAATGACGGCCGACTGCACCATCCAGTAATCTTCTTTCCTTGCCCGGGCGATCAGCTCGGCCAGCAGCCGGGCGCCAACGCCGCATCCGGCATAATCCGGATCAATGTACACGGAGTGCTCCACCACGCCGCGGTAGGCCGGGCGGGCCGAAACCGGGCTGGCTGCAGCCCAGCCGAGAACCTTGGCATCGGGCGCAATGGCCACCAGCGACAATGCAGGAATTTTCGCCGCGAAGAACTTCTCGCGTGCCGGCACCTCGGATTCGAAGGTGGCCAGGCCGGTCTCGATGCCGCTGGCATAGATGCGGGCGATATCCGCCCAGTGGTTCTGCGCCATCGCGGCTAAGCGGATCTCCATGCTTCCGCCTACTTGGTGCGAAGATCCGCGATGAAGGACTCGGCGCGCTGCAAGTTCAGCGCGAGCTTGTCGCGCTTGGCGCTGGCGCGCCGGGTGTAGTCATCGAGCTTGGCCCGGGCGACGGAGTCCAGCGGATCTGCCGCGAGCGCGTCCACCGCGTCAAGCAGCTCCCCCATTTCCTCCAGCGAGAAGCCCAGCGGCTTCATCGAGCGGATCACCAGCATGCGGGCCAGATCCGAGTCGGTATAGATCCGGAAACCGCCTTCGCTGCGGGTGCTCGCCGGCAGCAACCCCACCTCGTCGTAGTGGCGGATGGTGCGATGCGACAGGCCGGTGGCCTCGGCCATGTCACCGATATGCATCGAACCGCCTGCACCTTCGGTCTTCGCTTGATCCATGAACTTCTCCGTTTCCTCCAATTACAACCCTACCCTTACGTTAGGTTAGAGTTATATTCGACGGCATCAGGTCTACGACCGCTCCGGCAGCTCTTGCCTCGTCTGCGGCGCAATGATGCCCATCCCATGAATTCTACGCACTGCACGTGCCCCACGCTTACTGGCTTGAAACGAAGGGAGCTCATCCATGAGCACCAGCACCACAGCGGATCCTTCCGCACTGAGTCCCACCGAGCGCCAATCGGTATTGCGCACCCTGAAATCACCGCGGCTGCTGAAAACAGAGGTGCTGGCAGGCCTGGTCGTGGCCCTGGCCCTGATCCCCGAGGCCATCGCCTTCTCCATCATCGCCGGAGTTGACCCGCGCATCGGGCTCTTCGCCTCCTTCACCATGGCCGTCTCCATTTCCTTCTTCGGCGGACGCCCCGCGATGATCTCCGCGGCCACCGGCGCCATCGCACTGGTCATCGCACCGCTGGTAGCCAGCCACGGCACCGACTACTTCATCGCCGCAGTCATCATGGCCGGCATCTTCCAGGTCATCCTGGCCCTGCTGGGCGTGGCCAAGCTGATGCGCTTCATCCCCCGCCAGGTCATGGTCGGATTCGTCAACGCGCTGGCCATCTTGATCTTCCTCTCCCAACTCCCCGAGCTGCTCGGCGTACCCTGGCTGGTCTACCCGCTGGTGGCCCTGGGCCTGCTGATCGTCTTCGGCCTGCCCAAGCTGACCACCGCCATCCCCGCCCCGCTGGTGGCCATCGTGGTGCTGACGCTGATCACCGTATTCGCCTCGGTTGCCGTACCCACCGTGGGCGACAAGGGCCAGCTGCCCGAGTCCCTGCCAACACCGTTCTTCCCGGATATCCCGCTGAACCTCGAAACCCTGCAGGTGCTCTTCCCCTACGCACTGGCCATGGCCTTCGTCGGCCTGCTCGAGTCCTTGATGACCGCCAAGCTGGTCGATGACGTCACCGACACCCACTCGAACAAGACCCGCGAATCCTGGGGCCAGGGCGCGGCGAATATCATCACCGGCTTCTTCGGCGGCATGGGCGGCTGCGCGATGATCGGCCAGACCATGATCAACGTCAAGGCCTCCGGGGCACGCACCCGCATCTCCACCTTCCTGGCCGGCAGCTTCCTGCTGATCCTGGTCGTGGCCCTCGGCGACATCGTGGCGCTGATCCCGATGGCCGCACTGGTCGCGGTAATGATCTTCGTCTCCATCACCACCTTCGACTGGCACAGCATCCGCCCCTCCACGCTGCGCATGATGCCCAAGAGCGAAACCACCGTCATGCTCATCACCGTGGCTTTCACGGTCGCCACCCACAACCTGGCCATCGGCGTCGGGGTGGGCGTGCTCACCGCCATGGTTCTCTTCGCCAACCGCGTGGCCCACCTGGTGACCGTAACCCGCAGCGTCGAGGAGCACTTCGGCGAGAAGATCGCCAAGTATGTGGTCAACGGGGAATTGTTCTTCGCCTCCTCCAACGACCTGTACACGCAATTCAACTACGCCGAAGACCCGCAGAGCATCGTCATCGACATGTACCAGTCCCATCTGTGGGACGCCTCCACCATCGCGGCCCTGGACTCCATCACTGACAAGTACGCAAAGTATGGCAAGAACGTCGAGATCGAGGGCCTTAATACCGCCAGCCTGAAGATGCGCGAGCGCCTGGGCGGAAAGCTCGGCGGCGGGCACTAGTGTAGTTTGCCGTTTCACCACGGGAAAACTCGGCCTTTGTCAGCATCGTCGAGAAAAAGCAGGTCCAAGCCTCGTCGCCCAACTACCCAGTTGAACCGTCGGGACCTGCGAAGCCGACACAACAGACCCACGGCTAGAATGCCATAGCACCACGACACTGTTCGTGGCATTGGATGTGCTCACGGGAAAGCTCATCGCGAGCAAGTTCTGCCAAGAGCACGCGAGCGTGGTTTTCGTGGATTTCCTGCATCAGGTCGTCGACTCGAATTTGGAGGTGGAATTGCGTGTCATCTGCGATAACCTCGCAACGCCTAAGCAGTTGAACGTAAAGGACTGGTTGGCGAAGATTGCGCGGATGGCCATGCATTTCACTCCGACCAATTGTTCATGGTTGAACATGGAGGAGATATTCCGTGGAATCATCACACGCCCGCACCCGAAGTGATCGAATCTCCAGTCGAATACAGGGTAGGAAGATGCCTTGGTCCGGAATTTCGAAAAGTGCAACGATGGTGCGAAACCGGTCTAGTTTATAAAACCCTCTGGTTGAGGGCTGGGTAAGATGGCGCGCAGGCGCAGGCAAGTGATGAATCGATAGCTGAAACCCGAACCAATGATTAACACGGAGCGTTATCCTTGCTTCCGATGGGGATAGAAGGCGAACTAGGTCGCACGAGCGTGCAGATAACCGGGGGATTATTCTGCTGTCTCGCTGATTGGCATGCGGTGTTCCCTGACGTGTTGCCAGCAGCATGTGTGCGGATTCTTCTCCGGCTGCTTCATCGTCCGGTTTCAATCATCTTGACGATCAGGGAAATCATCAAGTCCTTTTCTTTCGGGTCGCTGCTTGCGACGAGAAGGGTAATGGCTGCCAGCGCATTGCTTGTCACCTGGGCGTAGCCATCTTCATTGTAAAGAAGTCCATTGCGTGCCAGGAAGGAAACGAAAAGGGCGGCGGCGCTGCGCTTGTTGCCGTCAGCCAGCGGATGGTCCTTGACCACGAAGTACAGCAGGTGCGCAGCTTTCTCCTCCACCGTCTGATAGAGATCATCTCCTCCAAAGCCTTGATACACGGCGGCGATGATCCCTTCAAGGGCGTCGCCGCGTTCCCGGCCAGCGAGAGTGTCGCTGGGGAATTCGGCGGCGACCTTAGCAATGACAGCTCGTGCCTCGGCTAAAGTCAGTTCCCAAGTAGGGATGACACTCGGCGACGTGGTCACAGAGCCTTCGTCATAGTCGTGCAACAGCACCAGACCTGGCAGGTATGCGCTGACGAGTTCAGCAATACCGGATGCCAACTGGTCTGATGATCGTGAGAGGATGGTGAACACTTGGCCGAGCTCGGCCAACCGGCGCTCGTTGACTGCTGAACCTTTAAGCACGTAGTCACTGAGCACATCGTTCGACCATCGTCGGAAATGTATACCCTCGCGTGATTTCACGCGGTAGCCGACTGACAAGATCATGTCCAGATTGTAGTGCTCTACCTGATAGGTCTTGCCGTCTGCGGCAGTTGTCGCAAAATTTGCGACAACTGGGATTCCCTCGAGTTCTTCACGTCGAGCATTGGAAATATGCTTGCCGATAGTTTTCACATCGCGGCCAAACAGTGTGGCCATCTGCTGTCGATTCATCCACACAGTTTTGCTTTCGGAATCAACTCCGATTTCCAATACGACGTCTCCGGATGCGGACTCGTAAAGCTCGATGCTGTTCAATTCGTATGTCCTTTCAGGGAACACGCTTTGCTCTAATGCTATGCGGTGGGCCGCGAATCATCGTGGCTCGATCAATCCGATTCCGCAATCTGGCATTCAGCAGTCTTGGGCTTGAACTACTGAATGGAAACGTCTGGCCCCGGGGTATTCGCAGCAACCGCATGAGCAGTGAGCACTTGCTGATGCTGTTCCAAGGGCGGAATCAAACCACCAGATAGCTGCCTCCAACGTCCATGGCAGCACAACTGGGGAACCACACCCATTCCCATTCATTGACACATACGTAGGCACTGCGCTTCCCGCGTGCCACAATCCCTAGAGGACAACAGCGCTTTGCACCGGCTAGCGCGTCCATCGCGAGGAGGCGGTAGTGGCAATGGAAGCCAAAATGGAGCAGGTCCAGCAGCGTACCAATGCGGCCTGGATCATCATCGTGGCTTCCGGCGTGATGGCCGGCCTGCACATCTGGAAGCTCTCCCCCGCGTTGACCGTTATCCAGGACGAATTGGGCTTCTCGCTGATTTTCTCCGGCGTGTTGCTGGGCGTGGTCCAGGTAGCTGGCATGGCCGGCGGCCTGGCCGTTTCCCTGCTGTCGGAAGTCATCTCCCAGCGCCGCACGCTGATCCTCGGCTTGCTGCTGCTGGTGCTGGGCAGTGCGCTGGGTGCCTTGGCTCCCAGCGCGCCGCTGCTGCTGGCCACCCGCATCCTGGAAGGGGCAGGCGTCATCATGGCCACCGTCATGGGGCCGGGACTGGTGCGGCTCCATGCCCCCATCCGGAACCTGAATATGGCCGTGGGGTGGTGGGCCGCGTACATGGGCATGGCCACCTTCATCGGGGTCTTCTCCACCGCGCTGGCGCTCCAGCACCTGTCATGGCACCTGTGGTGGGGCATCCTCGCGTTCATCACCCTGCTGCCGATTCCGCTGATCCTGAAATTCGTGGGCGCGGATGAACCCTCTGGTTCGGCGGCCCTGCGCGAGGCCGCCAAGCGCATCGCCATCACCGCCCGGGCATCGCGCGTGTGGATCAGCGGCCTTATTTTTGGCTGCTATACGGTGCAATGGATGGCCGTAGTGGGGTTCCTGCCCACAATCTACGAGGAATTCGGCCTGGATCCGGTGGCCGGTGGTTTGGCTTCCGCCGTGGTGGGAGGGCTGAACGCGGTGGGCGCGATCATCTGCGGCGGGCTGCTCCACCGTGGCGCCAATGGGCGCACGCTGCTGATTGCCGGCTTCGCGCTGATGTCCCTAGCATCGTTCTTGACCTTTGCCTTCGACTATCCGCCCCGCCTGCTGTGGATCCAGATGATCTGCGTTGGCTTCTTCTCCCTGACCGGCGCCGCCATCCCGACCACCATGACCCGCGTGGTGGTCGATCTGGCTCCGCCCGGCGGCTCGGCCCCGGCGTCGATGGGCTTGACCCAGCAGATCTTCAATATCGGTAATTTCACCGGCCCGATGCTTCTTGCATCCATGGCGACAATCACCGGCGGCTGGAATGCCACCTGGTGGATGACGGCAGGCTTCGCACTGCTCGGGGTATTGCTGACCTTGCTGCTCTCACGCAAGAACTCGCCTTTCGCCAAGGCGCATTAGTCCCCGGGGCCAGAATGGGCCGAAGGCAGGACGGAATCCCGTCCTGCCTTCGGCCCATGCACTGCGCAGCGGCGGCTAGCGCGTGCTGCGGCGCTCGTCCCTGATCTGGCCGACCAGTTCTGCGAGCATGTCCTCCAGGGTCACCATTCCGGTGACCTTGCCCGTTTCGCCATCGCGCACGAGCGCCAGGTGGGCGCCGGAGAGCTGCATTTCCTGCAACGCGGTGCGCACGCTTTGCTGCTGGCCGAAGGACGGGAGCGCGCGGATACCGCTGCGCTGCAGCGGCTGCATCCTGGCCTGCGCGTCGGCGCCCAGCACATCCTTGACGTGGACATACCCCACCGGGGCTCCGTCCGCATCCACCAGCGGGAAGCGAGAGAAGCCGTGCGCGGCCGCCGACTCGATATCCGCCACCGTGCAATCCACCGGCAAGGTCTGCACCTCATCGAAGCTGATTGCCACCGATTCGATGCTCCGGGCATCGAAGTGCAAGGCGCCCATCAGCAGCTGCTCGTCATGCTCGTCCAGGATGCCGCCCTCCCGCGATTCGGCCACCATGGAAGAGACCTCATCACGGGTGAAGGTGCTGGCCACCTCGTTCTTCGGAGCCACCCCGAAGATCCGCAGGACCAGGTTGCCCATGGCGTTCATCAGCCACAGCACCGGGCGGAGGATCCTGACCAGGATCACCATGCTCGGGCCCAAGGCCAGCGCCATGCGCTCCGGGCCGGCCAAGGCCATGTTCTTGGGCACCATCTCGGCGAGCACCACGTGCAGGTAGGTCACCGCGATCAGCGCAATCGCGTAGGACAGCGCATCGATCATGCCCTCCGGGATCCCGATGGCTTCGAAGGGCCCGGCGACCGCGTACTTCACCAGCGGCTTGGTGACATAGCCCAGGGCCAGCGAGCACACGGTGATGCCCAGCTGGGCGCCGGCCATCACCAGGGAGACGTTCTCGATGGCCCACAGGGTCATCTTGGCGCTGCGGCTGCCCTCCATCGCCTTGGGCTCGATGATGCTCCGGCGCGCTGAGATCAGTGCGAACTCGGCGCCGACAAAGTAGAAGTTCGCCGCGAGCAGCAGGATCGTGACAAGAATTCCGATAAGATCGCTCATCGCGCGGCTTCTCCTTCTTCATGTTCGGCCACTGCCACATCGACGGAGGCGATCCGCTGCTGGTCGGTGGCGTGGATCGTGAATTCCAGTTTCTTGCGCGGCCCGCCCGGCACGCCGGGGACCACGAGGCTGACCACGTCGCCCACCTCGCCGAACTTGCCCAGCTGCACGGTCAGCAACCCTGCCAACGTCTCATAGTCCGAGTCCTCGGGGATCTGGCAGCCCAGCAGCTCGCTGGCCTCATCCGGGCGAAGGGCCGCATCCAGGCGCCAGGAATTCGCGGAGAGGACCTGGATGCTCGAATCCGCAGGGTCATGCTCGTCGCGCACTTCCCCAACGATTTCTTCCACGAGGTCTTCCAAGGTCAGCATCCCGGCGACATCGCCGGTCTCATCGATCAGCACCGCCAGCTGCAGTCCGCCGCCTCGCAGCTGGTCCATCAGCTCATCGAGTTCGATGGTGTCCGGGACCAGCAGGGCATCTTGGGCGTAGTCCCCCACGCCAGCCTGTGCGCGTTGCCCATAGGGGACCGAGAGCAAGGCGCGGATATGCACCAGGCCCAGCACCCGGTGGCCGTTCTCGGCCACCAGCGGAAAGCGCGAATGTCCGGTGCGCGCGGCCAGTTCCAGCACTTCGTTCACGCTCTGCTGCGCGGTCACCGTGACCATCCGGGATCGGAGCGTCATCACGTCGTGGCCACGGCGGTTGCCGAAGGCCACCGTCCGGCGCAGCATCTGAGCGGTTTCCTCAGGCAGCACGCCCTCGCGGGCCGAGTGCCCCACCAGTGCGACGAGCTCCTCGGCGGATCGGGTCGAGGCCAGCTCCTCCTGGGGCTCGATGCCGAAACGGCGGACAATCCAGTTCGCGTTGCCGTTGAAGAATGCCAGGAAGGGCTTGGTCATGGTGCTGAACCCGCGCTGGAAGCCCACCACTGCCTTGGCGGTTTCAAAGGGCTTGGCAATGGCCAGGTTCTTGGGAACCAATTCGCCAAAGACCATGGTCAGGATCGTGGCCAGGACCAGCGCAATGGCAATGGAGACCGTGCGGGCCAGGGCTTCGTCGAGGCCGAACTCCTGCAGCGGGCCAACTACGAGGGCCGCGATAGCGGGCTCGGCCAGGAAGCCGATGCCCAGGTTGGTCAGGGTGATACCCAGCTGGGCACCCGAGAGCTGGGTGGACAGGGTGCTCATGCCCTTGAGAACGCCAGCGGCACGGCGGTCGCCGTCGGCGGCGGCTTGCTTGACCTGGTTCCGATTGACCGTGATCAACGCGAATTCTGCGGCTACGAAGAGTCCGCATCCGAGAATGAGGAGCACGGCCAAAGCCAGAGAGATCCATTCCATTATCTACACCCCCTGTCCTGCGGTGCCTGTCCGGCTTTCCTGCCGGGCAGAGGGTTGAATCGATCGGACCTACTGTCGCCTGAAGCGTCCATCATTCCCTTCCGAGCGGAGTATCTTCCTCCGCCCTACTGTGTTCCAATCATTATCCAGCACCCTGCCTGCCGTTTTGCTTGAACCGTACATTTGTTTGCCAGATCCCCGGCATCTGCATAGAAAATTCACAAGATCTCCGCCGTCCGGGCCCCAGAGGCAGCGCAACGTGCCAACCGAAACAGGCTTCGGGGCGCTAGATTGGAAACAGCACTGGCAAGGCTGGAACTGAATTCCGATCCGATACCGAGGAATGGCACCATGCAGAATCCGATTCCCGATTACCTGAACGAAGTGCTCGACGCGCTGCGCGATGACACCACCGGCGAGCGCGCCGGCTACATTCCCGAGCTGGCCGACGCCAACCCGGATTTCTTCGCCCTGGCCGTGACCACCGCCATGGGCAGCACCTACACCGCCGGGGATTCCGGGGCCGAGTTCACAATCCAGTCCATTTCCAAGCCCTTCGCCTACGCAGCGGCCATCATGGACCGCGGGCTGGAGCATGTGCTGGAATACATCGGGGTGGAGCCTTCCGGCGAGGCCTTCAATGAGCTGTCGCTGGAAGCTGGCACCAACCGGCCGAAGAACCCGATGATCAATGCCGGGGCCATTGCCGCCCACGGACTGCTGGTCGGCGCCGACGCCACCGGCGAGCAGCGGGTGCAGCGGGTGGTGGAGCTGTTCTCGGCCCTGGCCGGGCGCCAGCTGCGCATCGACGAAGAAGTGTTCGGCTCGGAGCTGGGCACCGCGGACCACAACCTGTCCATGGCCCACATGCTGCGCAAGCACGGGATCATCGCCGATGACCCGCATGAGGTGGTCACCGGCTACACCCGCCAGTGCTCCATCCTGGTCACCGTGGCGGACCTGTCGGCCATGGCCGCCACCTTGGCCAATGGCGGGGTGCAGCCGTGCACGCACGATCGGATCATGGACGAGGCCACGGCCCGCCAGGTCATGTCGGTGATGGCGGTGGCCGGAATGTACGACGGAGCCGGCGACTGGCTGACCCGGGTGGGCATCCCGGCCAAGAGCGGGGTGGCCGGCGGACTGGTGGGCGTGCTGCCTGACCAGGTGGGCATCGGCGCGTTCTCGCCCCGGCTGGATTCACACGGCAACAGCCAGCGGGCGCGGCGGGCCTTCGAGCGGCTGTCCACGGACATGGGCATGCACCTGCTGGCCCCGAGCCATGGCCGGCTCGATGTCATCGACGTGCAGCGCGGCGGCACGCGCGAAACCTTCTACCTGCAGGGCAACGTGCAATTCACCGCGGCTGCCGAACTGCTGGATATCATGTCCGAGTCGCGCTTCGACGGCGAGGTGCACGTGGATATTTCCCGGGTCTTCTCCTTCACCGATGTGGCCCGGAGAATGACCCTGGAAGGGCTGCGCCGGATGCGCAACGAGGGCCGGCGGGTGTTCTTGCATGATCCGCTGCAATCCCTGGCAGACCCGAATCTGGGCGACGGCACCTACCCGGAAACCCCGTAGCCCGCACTCAGCGGAAGATGTCCAGGTACGCCAGCGCGGATCCCACCCGGTATTTCGAGGCGGGGTTATTCGCCACCAGGGCGCGGTCATGCAGCGCCAGCTCCACGCTGTCGGTGACGATGCCATCCACGCCGATGCCCAGCAGCTCGCGGATGGTGGACTCGTCGTTCACCGTCCAGACGTGGACTTCCTTGCCCCGCGAGTGCGCTTGGGCGAGCAGCTCCTGGCTGAAGGATGCCTGCTCCAGGGTGTAGAAATCGCCCTTGGTTTGCGGCAGCCCGCCCGCGCTCAGCGCCACGGTGAGCCCTACCCGCAGTTCGGGACGCCAGCGCTTCATCTGGTTGACCACCGAGGGGGTGAGGCAGTGGTAGATGTTCTGCGCGGTGGTCCCGGTGGCATCGAGCTCATCGAGGAACCGCTGCAGGTAGCCCTTGGATTCATGCCCGGTGACCTTCAGTTCCACGAGCACCTGGATGCCCAGCTCCTGCGCGTGCAGCAGGTATTCGCGCATCGTGGGAATCCGGTCGGCCATGCCGCCTTCGCGGACGGTTACCTGCCGGATTTCGGCCAGGGTCATCTCGTGGATGTTCTTGTTGATCCCGGCCAGCACGAGCAGGTTGGTGTCATGGCTGGCCACGAAGTGCCCGTCCTTGGTCTCCTGGAAGTCGGCTTCGACGATGTCGGCCTGGTGGTCCGCCGCGGCTTGGAGGCCGCCCAGGGTGTTTTCCACGCCTCCGGCCGAGTAGCCGCGGTGCGCGATGATCTTCGCGTCTTCGGCGCGGTACGCGGTATGCCCCATGGCCGGCGCGGCGTAGAAGCTGGCGGAGAACACCAGGGCCGCGGCCAGCAGTCCGGCCGAGGCACGGGTAGCCTTCGCCCGGGTGCTCGGTCGCGTACGCGCGCGTTCCTCCAGCGTGACGGGCAACCCCAGGTTCTCGCGGCACAGGGCGGCCAGCACCTGGAGCGCCACGACGGTGGAAGCGCCGATGACCAGGAACCCGAGGATATGCCCGAGCCCGATGCACAGGGTCGCGATCACCGCGGCGGTATCGGCGTCCACCATGGTATCGGCCAGGTCCGAGGCCCAGATCAGGGCCTCGGCCATGAGCGAAGCCCCCAGCGCCGCGGCGCCCAGCGGGATGCCGATCAGCAGCAGGTAGCGCAGCGAGTTCTTGTGCGTCGCCTTCAGGCTCCCGCCCAAGGCGGCCAGCGGATTCTTCTGCCCGATGACCAGCAGCGGCAGGGTCAGCACCAGGCGCAGGTTCACGTAGATGATTGCACCGATCATCAGGGCATAGATCCCGATACTCAGCGGAGCCTTGAGATACTCGCGGGTGACGAATGGCGGGATGGCGACCCCGTCAATGAGCACCGATGACAGGCCCAGTCCGCCCAGCGGAAGCGCCAGGAAGAAGTACACGAGCATCAGCGGCGAGGGATACCTGAGCAATCTGGCCATGCAGCCGATGGTGTCCCGGGCCAGGGCCTTCACATCCGGGGGCATGCCCGATTGCTGGCGGTTGGCCATGACCATGAGCGCCACGAACTGCAACCCCACGGCGGCCAGGGCAATGACGGCGATGGCCACCAGAAGCAGGACCGAGACGGGGTGGGAGAGGATGTCCGCATAGGTGCGGTCGGTGATGTTGGTGAGGTTGCTGGCCTGAAGCGCACGTCCGAAAAGGTACTTGATCGCCGGCAGGACCATGAAGCCGTTGATCGACTGGAGAATCGCGATCACGGACAAGTACCGCCAGACCCGGGCATGGCCCAGCTTCAGGACCCGGACCAGGAAGGTCGCCGTCTCGGCGGCCTTCGGCCGGCTCCCGGCGAACAGGCTCGACCGGGCAGAAGCAGCAGCCAGGCCGCTTTTCCCTGAGCTTGTTGCCTTGTCCACTTCTTAAGTCCCCGTTCCCGGCAGCTGTCGATCATGTAGCCGCCGTCTTCCATTTTATCCTTGCAACCCCCCTGCCCGGTTGCGCGCTTGTCCAGCTCCTATTTGCCGGAGAAGGCCGGGGTCGTGGCCGAGCATTCCACCGGTTCCCCCGTGGCACCTGTGCGCGCGGCGATTTCCTTCGTTCCATCGAGCAGGATCCGGCAGGTGGCTGTGGCCCCCTTGGCCGGGGTGGCCGTAAGCGAGGCATCCGTTTCAGCGGTGATGATGCTTTCCACCGACCAGGTTGCCCGGCTCGGGTCCTTGCTGTCCGGAACCCACACGGCCTCAGAAACGTCCACGATGGTGCCGGGTTCGCCGCGCTTCGCGGATTCCAGGTAGGACACGGCAGGCAGCTGGCCCGTCGCACCGGTGACCTCGATTTCGTAGGTCACCGACCAGGCATCGGAGGTGGCCTTGTCCCAGGAATCAACTGCCCCGCACCCGGTGGCGCCAAGTACCAGCGCAAGCGGCCAGGCAGCCATGGCAATCCTGGCGGAATTTCGTGATGGCATTGATACAGCGGTGCGGTGCATAGTGGGCCTTTGCTAAGTCGCTTGAGCAGATGTTCTCTTCATTTCCACTCTAGATCCTGGCGTGCCTGCAGTGCATGGCAACAGCGAATGACATTTGCCCGGTTGCCTCCTCCCCAAGTAGGAGAAGCGCTGGCCTAGGCTCACCCTTGCGCATTGGGCAGCCGGCGGTTCCCGGGGATACTGGCCGGTTCTGTGCTTTGTTGCTACGGTAGCCTTCCCAGCCATAGGAAGGGGGCGTTTGATGACAATTCATCCAGATGTTCGCAGCCGAAGGGGACCAGGAGCCGTACCGGACATCGTTTCGGACCCGGCTCTCTCGGACCAAATCGGATATGACTGGACCGATGAAGGCGGCGCTACGCCGCTGGGCCCGGCCACCGGCAACCTGCCGGTGATCACCGAGCGCCCCATCGCCAACTGATGCACCATGCACAGGCGGCCC